>NZ_DAKC01000046.1:0-15692 GCF_002496465.1 Methanosaeta sp. UBA356
CCTTATATGCGCCGATCGGGATTAAACTCTAATTTTACTCAGTAAAGGCTTTATAAGATAACGATTATTTTCTTAGCATGGCCACTAAAACTTTGCCTGATCAAGCCCGGTATACTTACGTCTATCATCCATCCCGAGACCATAAGGAGAGATGGAAAAAGATAGCAGCAAAGGCCCATATACCGCTTTCCAAGTTCATTATTGCCACAGTGGACGGCGTGGTAGATGAGAATGAGGAGTACAGGCCACGGCGTGAGATTGTGCGCGAAGTTGAAGCGCTCAGGCAGGAGAACCGATCCCTACGCGATGAGATGCATAGAAAAGATGTTCTCCTGGATCGCTATGAGCACGAGCTAAAACGGTATAGGGCAGCACCCTGGATTGAAGGCACTCCGGGAATTGCTCAGATGAATGAGGATCTGATCAATATACTGAAGGCTCGCGGCAAGATCGAGAGTGGCCGGCTGCTGGAAGAGTTGGGTATAGATTCCAGGGAGACAGATCTTACAAAGGCGATCTACAAGCAGCTTGAATCCTTGCAGGCTTTCGGTGCAGTGGAGCATAAAGAGGGCTCTTGGGCGTGGTTGTGGTGATAGCGGCATACCTGCAAGACTGCGAAGTCCGAGGGATGAGCCCCAGGAGCCTTCCAGGGTATAAATCGGCCTTGAAGGACTTTAGCGGCTATCTGGATTCTATCAAGACTGATATCATAGACGTAGACAAGAACGTTCTAAAAGGCTACCTGGAGCACTCCAGGAGAAGAGGTCTATCTCAAAGGAGTATTGAGCTCACCTTTTCGGTGCTATCCTCTTACTATGAGTACCTGGTTTATGAGGGCCTGGTCTCTTCTAATCCCGTGCCGGCCATCAGGAAGAGGTATTTGAGGCGCTACAAGGACAATGGAGATCCACACGAGAGGCAGCTCATCTCAGTGGAAGATTCCGCCAGGATGATCAAGGCCGAACCAGATATCAGGAACAAGGCTATCCTGATTCTGCTCTTCAAGACCGGCATGAGACGAAATGAGCTTATCACCCTGGATATCTCTGATGTGGACCTGGTCGAGAATATGATCAGATTGAAGCCCACTGGCAAGCGGACCAATAGGACGCTGTTCATGGACGATGAGGCGGCCTATATCCTTCGGCGATGGCTCAGAGTACGGGAAGGCATCAACAAGAAAAAGGAGACTGCTCTATTTATCAGCTCATGGGGAAACAGAATATCCCGGAACGATGTTTATCAGGCGGTCACAAATGCGGCTGAGCGCGTTGGCCTGCACAATCCCGATTCGGAGCGGATGGAAGACCATTTCAGCCCGCACAATTGCCGCCACTTCTTCACCACTCACCTGAGACGGGCAGGGATGCGGCGCGAGTTCATCCAGGAGCTTAGAGGCGATTCAAGACGGGAAGCGATAGATATCTATGACCACATCGACCTGAAGGAGCTGAAGGAAGCTTATTTAGCATGCATTCCACAGTTGGGGATTTAGTAGATATCTCCCCTGGTGTCGAGTTTCAAAACGAGGACTTGTGACTCCTCGACTTGATAAATGAGCCTGTACTCACCGATTCTTGCCCGGAATCGGTTTTTTTGGCCTTTGCATTTTTTGATGTCAAAATTGGTTGAAGAAAGAGCAACGATTTTGGTTCTTTGTGGATAGGGATTCTCGCTAAGACTGTCGATCAGCTTCCCGATTTTTACCTGATGGGATCGAGGAAGAGATAATATATAAAGCCTGACTTTTTTATCTAAGCGAACACAAAAGCTCATAGACCAAGTTCAGCCTTGAGGTCTTCCCAGGATATGCCGCACTTGCGGGTCTCTTCTGCCAGCCTGTCAAGCTCCTCGATCTCACATGCTTCCAACTCGATCTCATCAATTGTGACATCCTGGATCTTGGTTGCTCCGGCCATGGTATGTACTCGTCTTGCGGGGGAGATATAGGTTTCGATGTACCGATCACTGCTTGGTGGGATCTGAAGAGGTCGGCGGAACGCTCAACGGTGGCCCGACCGATTCCTCCAATTGGAGTATTTTCTAAATTTAATATTTCACTTTTTGCTTGATTGCCTCTTTTCGCACTTCTGGCGACTTCTCAGAAATCAGTGGACGGGAAGCTCTCTCTGAAACTATGTTGCCCATGGGCAATTTTTCGTCTTTCAGAATTTCGCTGTTCGCTAGTTCTATTACATTCTTGAAGCGATTGATGAAAAATGTCATAGAACTAAGGCAGAAAAGAGAGGAAGGGGGGTTGGCGGCGATACCACGGTTGGGGATATGACGGCGCCGTCCCGTCTCTCCTAAATACTTGAAGGATAATGCCGTAATATGGCAAGCTTTGAGGATATCGTATTCTTTTACCTGGTAGGAATTGAAGGGGACAACGAGCTTTTCCATAAGGAGGCTTTGATCTTCCCTGCCAAAAACGTGCTCGATGACAGCATAGGCGCTCACCTGGAGATCTGGCAGGCACCTAAAAGCAAGCGTTGGCATTGGAGGCTGCAGTATCATACCGTGCATACCTACTTTGAAGACCCTGGAGAGGGCTTCATAGATGCCAAAGCGGCTATGAAGGCGGCCATGGAACACGGGGAGGTTGCCACTACCATAGGCTCCTGGATGGATGGAGTGCGGCTGGAACAGATAGCAGGCTATGCACAAGAAGAACGCGAGAGAAAGAAGAAACGCGGATTATAAAATGCTCAAAAAGCATCACTGCGACACCCATCCACATTCTTCTTTTGAAATCTCTTCATGCTCTATCATTTTATCGATTAAATTGGTCACTGCATTTCTTGAATGATTGATCTCTACTGCAATAGCGAGCCTATTTCTCCATCCACTTTCCCAAAGCTCCTTAATCTTTTCAATAGCAAGGGGGTCATTTTCTAGATTTGTAATGTCTTGCGCTTGTCTCTCAATTCTTCTTTTAATCTCTCTTTCGTTTTCTTGAATTTGATAAACGGTTTGCCATACACCCCATGAATCGCGGCCAACTTGTTTGGCTATTTGCTCTACATCCTTCATGCCAGATTCCAGAAGTTCTCTTATCTTTTTCTCTTCTTCTTGCCACATATGTTCGTCTATGAGATCTTCTATGCTGCGATTTCGTACGATTCCAGGATGCTCGATATCAACGAATTCTTTAATAAGATAATCTACGTGATTCCATAATAAAATGGCTCTTTCAATTTCCTCTTTTTTGGGCTTCCTTCTATGAAATTCTCCGTGCTTTGTGGATTTGCCGGTTATCCAATCCGCACCAGCAACTTTTCTATTTATTTCCTCAAGGATATACGAATCTTCTTCGGTTCCTCGTACTTTTTTATAATTCAATATTCTTAAAGCGGACTCCGTTAATTTCAATAGCAATCGGACATGCCCGTCTTTCAATCCGGCTTTTCGCTCCTCCGAAGGTCTGATCTTTTTCGGCGGCAATGCTTCCATTATGTAAAGCAATCCGGCCAGGCCGTCCAAGCCCGATTGAAGCTTTTTTAACATCTTGTAATCCAAATTTGCCCTATCTGCAGGTCTCAGACTCTTTCGCTCCCTCAAATTCTTCGCTTGGTCCTTAGTGAGATCTTTTGCCATGAGTGAAACTTGTTGATCATGGTATTTATAACTATATCTTAAAATGAGTTATAACTAAAAATGAGATACAATAATTAAATATAAATAGACTTGAAGCCACTAGTGTCTTATGAGACTGGTGAGAGTTAGGAAATCATGCCGTGGTGAGAGAATTCTTGCCATTCCTAAGGAGCTGGCCAAAAAAATAGAGGCAGGTTACATGAACGTTCAACTTGACGACTCCGGGCGGCTTACATACACCCCGGTATCAATTTCGGAGGTTACATGAAAAACGATATGCCAAGAGGCAGCGGGCACTGCCTCAGGGCGGGCGGCTCTCCAAACGGCGAAATCGGGAGTTTACCATGATAAAGTCAACCTGTTCTGACTTAAAACTTTCGGCGCAATCTCCTCACCGCCTTGCCGATTGTGAAGAAGCTCGCGGCCAATTGCTCCGGATTTTCGAAGCGGAGGGGCAGTGCATCGCGACCTTTGCCTGGGGCTGCTGCTCTTTTCCGGCTGAGCTACGCGAAGAGCTGGAGCCTCTGGTGGGACACGATATCGCGGTGCTCCGGCTGGGCAAATATCACTTCCAGGTGGTGGACTGAATGGCCGAAATTTGCCCACTAAGCCAAAAGGAATGCATCCGCGAGCGCTGCTCTTGGTGGATTGTCACTCAGGTTTGCATAGGCAGAGGAAAGTTTCGGCAATCAAGCGAGTGTGCTATCTCAAAGATCGCGAGCGGTCTGGATTCTCTGGCATGGAGGAGTTGATGGACGCGGCCTTTGAGCGAGCATTGCAGAGAATCCCGCCACAGCACCGAGAGAGGCCCCGCCATGTGAGCGCCAGGCAGTGGGGGCGGTGCTGATGGCCTATATTTGGGCGAAAACGGTCCTTTGTTCTGCCTGCAACCAACACAAGCCAGGGTTTGGGTCTGAATACTACTCGGGCGATCAATGCAGGTGCGCAGACTGTATAAAAGCTGGCAGAGAGTTGCCGTATCAATTCGGCCCGCTTGAAGGCATCATAGGCGTAACGATCCCACAATTTAAGGGACAGCTGAGGGAGCGGCGGTAATGGCGGCAACATGGGAAGTTCCGGATTTCGATAAAGCTCTGGAAGAAGCGGCCCGCGATGGAGTGCAGTTGCTGTCTATTCCTGAAATCGTGGTCAATGACAGGCATCTCCATGAGCTAACCGCACTGGCAGTCCCTGCTATGGAGAGGTATAACCACCCCGCAACCATTTTCGTAAGGGCTGGCCAGCTTGTGAGGGTTCGACAGGACGAGAACAGAAACTACGTTATCGAGATCTTGTCGGAGGCAGCGCTGCGCGGTATTCTATCCAGATGCGCAAGGTTCGTGCAGGATGACCCCAGCGGGAAGGAGGAGCCTAAGCCAACCGATCCCTCCGTTAAGCTCGTCAAAGACGTTTTGGCCCTTCCGGGATGGTCCGAGTTTGCCCCTATCTCCGGGATTGTGACCAGTCCGGTTATGAGGCCGGATGGGACGGTTCACGATAGACCCGGCTACGATCCTATGACCAAGACCTTTTATGCCGGAGATCTGAGGCTAGACGTTCCAGAGAAGCCCACAAAGGAAGAGGCTGCGGAGTGCGCGCGCTACATTCTTGCTGAGGTCTTCGGAGACTTCCCCTTTGCGGATGAAGCTAGCCGGGCAAATGTGCTAGCTGCACTGCTGACCGTGGTCACAAAGCACCTGGTGGGGGGCAATACTCCATTGGGGCTCATAGATAAGCCACAGGCCGGAACAGGTGCAAGCCTGATAGCTGAGATTATCGCAGAGATCACGACGGGTAATGGGGCCTGCATGGAGACATGCCCGGATGATGATGAGGAGTGGCGGAAGGCGATAACCTCAATCCTTATGCGCGGGCCTCAGATGGTGGTCCTTGATAATCTATCGGACACCCTGAAGGCTCCTAAGCTTTCTCAAATGCTAACCGCCTGCACTTGGAGCGACAGGCTGCTGGGGCAAAACAAGATCATCGACCTTCCACAGACTGCTTCCTGGTTTGTGACTGGCAACAATATCCAGCTAGCTGGAGACGTTGCCAGGCGGTCCTATTGGGTCCGGCTCAATGCTGGAACGGCTAGGCCATGGCTGAGGGAAGGCTTCCGGCACCCGGATCTGAAAGCATGGGTCAGAGAGAACAGGGCGGATCTTCTCACCTGCCTTTTTGTGATGGTCCGGGCCTGGATTGTCGCCGGCGCGCCGAAGTGGGCCGGAGCTAAACTTGGAAGCTTCGAAGAATGGAGTTCCACCATAGGCGGGATACTTCAGTTTGCTGGCATTGAGGGATTCTTAGACAATGGAGCTGATCTCTATGACAATGCCGATCAAGACGTTGCCCAATGGGATATTTTCTTAGGCATCTGGCAGGCTCTTGATAGGGGCAATGCCATAACCGCGGCGCAACTGAAGAAGAGGCTCACTGACTCCGGGCCTGGCGCCAATCCCGAGAACTTCCCATTTCAGGCAGAAATGCCGGCTGAGATCATCGCAGTGATTGACAAGAAAGGGGCTGTTGCCCTGGGGCTTGCTCTGAAAAAGAGGGTTGACCAGATGTTCCCCTCTGGTAGGATGTTAACTGCTGAGAAGGATTCTCATACAAAGGGAATAAAATGGCTAGTTAAGACGGTCGAACATTACAATAATAAGGATAAATCCTCAAAAGACCGGCGGGAAGTAAAGAAACCCTCAGTTTGCGGAGGGTTGAAAAAACATGAATCGATAGCAGAGGGTCGATTTGCGGAGGGTGCGGAGGGTTGTTCCATACTTAGGAGATTTTCGGGAGAGGGTGAAAATTCTATAGAGGGAGAAATAACCTCCGCACCCTCCGCAAATGGGGCTACTGATAGCGAAATGGCAAAATCCAACCCTCCGCAAATCGACCGCTTGATAGTGGTTAGGTTCCTGATGGAGGTTCCTGCTTTCGTTGGGCTGGATGGCCTGACATATGGTCCTTTCCAGGAGGAGGACGTTGCATCAATCCCGGAACTCCAGGCTAGGGGGCTCTTCATGAAAGATGCGATCGTGCAGGTCAGTCCTTCGGAGGCCCGGACATGAGCGAACCCGAGGCCCTGCAGGATCGCCGCAAAATCCTTTTAGAGCAGCTATCGCTAGCGGCGGATGAGATCAGGCGGATTGATGATAGATTATCGAGCCTGCTAGAAGGCAGGAGACCAGGAGCAGGAGCAGTATGAGCAGGAAAGGAAAGTCAAGGACCCGAAGAGCGCGAAAAGATATCCTGAGATCAATGTCAAAGCACGGTAAAGGCCGCGAGAGCTACAATAGGCAGGCATACGACGGTCACGCCAGCGAGGAGAGCTGAGATGGGGAGGAAGTCCAAGATTGAAGCTCATCCTCAGAGCGAGGAAATCATAAGGCGGCTGGCTTCTGGAGAAGAATATTCCGATATAGTCCGAGATATTCCGGGCCTCACCTGGGATGATCTGGATTATTATCAAAAGAAAAAATTGCCAGTAATATTATCTAAATCAAATGATCTTAAAGCCCTGGCTGATGAGATAGAGCGGGCGGATGTCCATAAGGGAGATACCTATCTCCAGCTCGTTATCGGCCTGCAGAAGAAAGCCCTGGATGCTCTGGAGCAGCAGAATGCCAAAGAAGATCCCAAATCATGGGCCATGGTCTCCAGGGAGGCGCGGGGATATGTGGAGCTGATGGGCAAGGCCCTGGATAGGATCAGGGAAGCACCACCTGCCCAAATCACCATCATAAATAATCCTGAATGGGTTGAGCTTCGGACCCTGATCATAACGGCCTTGGAGCCCTATCCCGACGCAAGGCAGGCGGTGGTCAATGTCATCCACAAGTGACGACCTGGCGCACTCCCTGGATCCAGTCTTGTGGGCGAAGGAGGTCTTGGGCTTCCATCCCGATCCCTGGCAGGCCTCCCTTCTGAGGAGCAGATCAAGGAAGATCATCCTCAACTGCTCCAGGCAAAGCGGCAAATCAACGGTCTGTGCCGCTTTGGGCCTGCATGAAAGCATCTATCGCCGTCCTTCCTTCGGCCTGGTGATCGCTCCGACGCAAGACCAGTCCTCAGAGCTGATGCTGAAGTTCGATGAATTTAGAGGAGCTGTGGAGCTCCCTAGCGCCTACCTGAGCACCGACACTAAGCTAGCTGTCAGGTTTGCCAATGGCAATAGGTTCATAGCCAGGCCTGGCAGCGAGAAGAGCGCAAGAAGCTTTTCGGCTGTGACCTTGCTCCTGGAAGATGAGGCCGCCAGGGTTGCGGATGCTCTTTATAACAGCGTTCGGCCCATGCTGGCGGTCTCCAATGGCCGGCATGTCCTAATGAGCACTCCCTTTGGTAAGCAAAACCACTTCTTCAAGATTTGGGATGAGCAGCGGGATCTATGGGAATGGTACGAAATCCCGGCGGAAAAGTGCCCGCGCATAACGAAAGAGTTCTTAGAAGAGGAGCAGAGGACGAACCCGTGGTTTGACCAAGAGTATCATTGTGTATTCATGGACGCTGAGGGATCAATATTCAGTTCGGATTTATTCAAATCGTTGGCCAATCCGGCCATAAGCGCATTGAGGATGTGAGAATATGTCACTGATAAGGAGATATATGTTAGGTGTGGATCTGGCAAAGTCCCTGGATTATACCAGCTTCGCAGTAGTTGAAATGGTCTGGAGATCTGAGATTCAAGATTTTGTCTATCACCTGAAGGCCCTGGATCGAATAAGAGGCGTTGACTATCCGAAAATTACCGATATGATCCTTGCCACGGCTAAACGGCTGGAAGAAGAAGGCAGGCGGAACATTGCCACTTTGACCAGCGACGGCCCGCACCTTTGCATGGATGCAAGCGGCTTAGGAGCGCCGATCAAGGACTATCTGAAGCAAAACGGTTGGTTCGGCGGTGGCTCATATGGCCGGAAGATCTACCCGGTGGTATTTACCGGCGGTGAGGCGGCCCGCCTTGACCCGGCAACTCACAATTACAATATCAGCAAGTCCATTATCATCAGCAACTTCCTCAGCCTGATGCAACATCGCCGCTTCGACTATGCGCCGGATCTGGAGACACTTCCATTGCTGGAGAAGGAGATTGCCAGTTTCAAGTATCATCTGACTCCCTCCGGCCATACTGGTTTTGATGCAGAGCAGGGAGCCCATGATGATCTGATTTGCGCAACTTGTATCCCGCTCATAATCGGGGAGTGGCGATACAATCACGGTCCAAAAGCGACTGTTGGTCCAAAGCCAGCCGGATTGTGAGAACATGGATCGACACGAATTAGCGATTTTGAAAGCGAAAGCGAAGGCATATGATTGCATAGAGATCGCCCAAGGCGCTGATTTTGACCATAGCGATGAGAACCATTGCTTTGTTTTCAAAGTCAAGGACCCGGCGCGATTGGCCAAATTCCAAGGATTGGCTTATTGGTTACCACGGAGGTGAAACGGCGGCAGCGCACCCACGCCGCAAGCGGCGGGGCATCCGAGGCGCTGCCGCATGAAGTTGGAGCCAGGCCAAGCAGATCTGAGCCTAAATTGAATACGCATGCCCTTTATCCCAGCCGCAGCGAGCTGCGGGGTATTACGTTTAAAAATAAAAAATGTCAGAATTAAGATTGAGAGATGATCAGGGACGGTTTGTCTCTGAAACGGAAGAGAACGCATACATGAATGGCATCCTCCGAGGCCTAGCAGGTGGAGGAGCACCGCCCGCACCTACACAAACACCGCCGGCAAACGGTGCCGGGCAACCAGTACCACCAGGAGCAGGCCAGGAACCGCGAGAAGATGAGAACACGGTAATGAATCGATGCCTAAAAGAAATGTGTGGCATTGCTGACGCGAATTCAAGGTGATTTATATGAAGACCGATATTGATACAATCGAGGCAGATATCACGAGCTGCCAGGGACAGATAAAGAGACTCCAGCACACAACCGTTGAATGCGTGGGCTTTGCCCCCGCTGGAAAGGTCACAGTGACCGATAAAATCAGGCTGGAAAGCCTAAACGGTGAGATCGACCGCTTAAACGAGCTGGTAGGCCACAACGGCGAGGTTGCCCGAAAGCTGCATGAATGCTTGCAGAAGGCCGGTAAGGAGTCTATCAGTGATCTGATCAAAGACAAGAACGGCTCCGAGCAGAGGAGAGCGAGGTATCGGGAACTTATCAATCAGACAATTGGAACCTGGTTGAAGGTCGATTCTTTCATGTATGACTTGTCGAATATTCGCACTCACCCTCGAGTTAAGGGCGAGCTGGAAAAATATGAGCCTTTGATACCGATCGAAGAACAAAACATCAAGCACCTATCTGAGGTCTTGGAAGAAGCGCAGGCCATAATTGCAGACTTCCAGCCCACAGGATTGCCTGAGATCGATCAGCCGGTGGTCTAAAATGGGCTGGTATGGCGAGCCTGACGACCCCACCCAACGAGAAGCCGAAAGGCAACGCCGGGCAGAAGCCCGCGAGAGACGGGCGGCAGCCGAAGCCAAAGAGCGAGCCGATAGAGAAAGCGGGGCGGCTTTTCGCCGGGTTGTGGTGCCCTTCGTCCGTGGCAGCACCGAGCGATAACCCTTTTTTAAAGAGCAGGAGCGATTGATAACATGTCTGAAAACTTGATAGATTCGGTAGAGAAGGATACGGCTGTATTGGCTGATCCTAATGCATGGATGGAAGAAAAACGCTATGCCGGTGAAGATTTATGAAGCTCGCTATATTAGAGAAGCTTGCTCCTGGTCTGGTCGCCGAAGTGAACCGCCTGATATGGCTCACCGAGGCCATGCACGATCTATTGATCCTGCAGATTCCGTACACTGAGCAGAATCTTGACATATCTTTCCAGAACGTCAAGCACATGGAGCCTGATCTGGTCGTGGGGAATGCTACCATCCAGGACCGCCAGGCAAGCCTGATAGAAGCGCTTAGGAGAGGGACCACACGTGATCGAGATAACTGTCACAAATCCTGATGGGGGACTGACGGTCTGCCCGGTCCTTGTAGAGCGGCCTGAGTTCGATGAGTACCTAGACAAGCCCCGGCGGCTCGTAGCTAAGATCGAGAAAGGTAGCGGTCTGGATCCTCAGGGTACTGTCCAAGTGACACGTCGGGGCAAGATCATCCTGCTCGGCCACATCAAGCAGCTTGATCAGTCTCGCCAAGAATCCGACGGCTTGGTATTGGATTCAGCCGAAGCCCTCCTGGAGGAGAGGATAGGCCAGTTCTACCGCTATCCTGCAGGCACGAGCCTGAATGCCATGCTGGCCTCAGAAATGGGTGGATCCGTCGTGGGCCTCCTGGCTATGGCCAATGGCCTTGTCCCTCGCGGGAGCTTCACGCTCCATGCCGGCAGCATCTACAAGTGGGCTGGAATGGGCACAGCCTCCCGGATTGGCACCGTTGCGAGCCTCTATCAGAACACGACGCTGCTAACAAAGGTAACTGCGATTCCCACCAGTGCCGGGCAGTGGTTTCAGAATGCAACGGACCTCTATATCTGGACCATCGACAGCCGAGCACCTGAGTATCATCTCATCCTGATTCCAAATATCAAGGATACTCTGGTCAGACTTGGGACGATCTCCCTCGGCACCACCACATTCTCAGTCTGCTTCGAGATCGGCGCTGCAAAGCTCTTCCCATCCATCAAGGCTCTTGTCCTGGCAGGCGGCTTGGAGTGGACCATCCGCTACGAGAAAGACGGCTATGCCTACCTGGACGCATCTGCTGTCATAGGAAAGGGCACCAGCGCCGAGCCCGTGGCGACCTACATCCATGGCAAGAATGCTGATATCTCCACCGGGCAAGCAGACGGCCTGGGAAGGCTCCAGGCACTTCTAGGCCAAGGAGCTGGCGCGGGTATGTCGCAGCAGGCGGCGGCGGCGTTCGACACACTGACAAAGGGAACATGGCGAGAGGCAATCTACCCGGCAGGTGGGCTCTTCGGCTCGATGCTCCGCACTGCCACGGCTAAAGTATTCTCAGACTGCCAAGATCCCACCATATACAACGTGCGAACCACAGAACAGGACTGGTCTCAGGCGGTCGGCAACTACGTGGGCATAGTCAGAGACGGCTATATGCCCATCGTTCGCAGGATCAAGCACGTCCAGCAGCGACCAGCCGGGGACATGATCCTTGAGGTGGGCCAGAGGCTCAGGACGCTTTCAGAGCTCTTGAGGGCGGGCGAAGAGGTCCAAAACATCCTCTCCAGCTTCTACGGCAGCCACACGAAGAACGCCTGGAGCTGGAGCATACCGGAGACCAACATCGACAGCTATGAGAGCATATCCCATCAGTTCCTCCTGGCCTCAACCGACGATAGCGTGAAACCAGAGGACGACAAGACTATAGGCTCCGGGGAGATCGATCCCAACTTCCCCTTCATGGTCCTTCTGAACCTCAAAATAGGCTGGTATACCTCCAGCATCCTCAGCTCGAGGACGCCTACGACTTCGCATAGCAACGTCGGGTCCCATGGAGGCTATGGGGGCGGTCAGACTTCCTCCAACCCCATGACGGCCCATAGCGTGCCTCAGCAAACCGGCGTAGCTGGCAGTCCATCCACCACGGTAGGCACCGGGGTATATACATCGTTGGGAGGCAGCCACGGGCATTCGGTATCTACGACCACAACAAACACCTGGGGCGGCGGGTCTCCGTCTCATACCCATGGATACTCTTTGGCCTACGCAGTGTCTTCTCATGGCGGCCATCAGCACTCTGTCGGCTATGCGTCTACTGTAGCTGTTGCTTCAAACACCCACACTCATGTCATGCCCGGTCACTACACCAATGAGGCTGCGGCACAGTCTCATACCGAGCAGATCAAATCGGCGAACACAAGAGCCGGTTCTTCTGCTCATCCAGAGGCAGATGCTATCCTGGAGGGGCTGAAAAAGAAGTACGGGACTGGAAACTCCGTCCACTACCTGACATTGGACATATTGGTCAATGGCGTCCGGGTTCCTGGGGCTCCTTTCTCGGGCGACGGGGGGACGGGGCTCTATATCGGGGACGAAATTTCGTCAGTTGATATTTCCAATTTGGTGGCAGTCGGGCAGAAAAATACGATCGAATTGGCTATAACAGAGTTTGGAGGGCCGGGTCCTGTGCGGTGTTCCGTCTCGGGAAACATTAATGTGAACGCCGTCATCAGTGCGTTTTGAGATGGTATCAAGGCGACTGATCCCCTTCTTTTTCAGACTGCCCGCCTCTTTTGCCACTATTGACTAAACTATTTTTATTCACGACTCTTTTAAAATTGATTTAAGACACTTTCTTTGTTCCGGCGCACAAATCCCTGTCATAGAGGGATATCTTGCCAGAAATGCAACGTAGCTAAAGCGCTGTGGGGTGGAAGGCAAAGAGACGATGGTCTTTTACTTGATGGGTACTTGATGAATTGCATAACATATTTTCGTCTTGGTGATATACGGCCGGTTTTGTGTATCACGGAGGAGACCAGGACTCCAAAAATAGGCGAATTTCTCCTTCTCCTATCTGGCAAAATCGAGACCAAGATGATTCTTTTCTATTCATTTATATACATCAATTAAAATCTATCTCTATCTCAGACTAATCAATATCAATCAACCCGAGGAAATCACCTCAGATTTTGCTCTTCTCCGATTAGTTCTCTAGCTGATAGCGATAATAGGAATAGGAGAATTTCTCCTATTTTGGAAGCATAATGAGGGCCCTCTTCCGCTTATCGCCTGGAGCCCTGACTATGCCGTATCTGCCAGGAGATGAGGCCATGAGTGTCTTGATCGCATCATTGAGCAGATCCTTGTCAATCCCCAAATGGCCTCTTAAGGTCTCAAAAGTGGCTTTGTGGTCTGGTCTGGCTGCCAGATACCTCTCGATCTTCTCCGCTCTGGATAGCTCCGTCTTGCCCGGCTTCTTCTCCTTCAGCGCATGGATGAGCCGGAGCTGGATGAGCTGGTTATCAGAGAGCGTGGTATTCTCCAGCTCGATGGAGGCGACCTTGTCCCCGAGTCCGTGCACTTCGGCCCGCAAAGCTGCCAGCTCCGCTAAGAGCTGATCCTCTATCATGGCAGAGCCTCAAAAAGAGAGAGAGGCCCATATCCGGGCCTGCTGCCACATATTGGCTTCGGCTCTCCTTCGCATGGATCGAGTGGTCATTTGACTGCCTCCGCCACCACCCGCACGAGATAGTCCTCGCCGTTCCGGACCACCACTATCCTCTGGCCCATGTGGGGCTCGATCTGCCCCCAGACCCGGCCGGGGAAGGCAACGCTCACCGTCTCCGGCTGGCCACAGCGCGGGCACTTGCAGCCAAAATCAGCCACAATATCCTCGCCCACTGGCCGGATCTGCTCCAGAACGCCAGTGACCTGGCCACACTTGGAGGAAAGGACGTTCATGGTTTGCCCTTCTTCCATGGCGCTCAGGCCTCCATGCGGCATTCAGCCTTGAACTTCTCGCCTAAGACCTGAATGAGAGAGTCAATCTTCTTAATCCTGGTTTGAAGATTGCCGTATTCTACATCGACATTACATTGGCACTTCAGCATCTCGGCCAGGCCTGCGCAAATCGCATCAAACCCGTAAGTCTGAATTGCATCCTTGCAGCTTATGTCCTTGCTGTCGTTGATCTCAAAAGCGGGCGAATCAGTGCCCCACTGCTCGACCACAAAGGATCGAAACAGATGTGGCCCGCCGTCAAAAAGGGTGAGTCGATTACTGACAGCAAACCCGCTATTCTCGCCAGTTGGTACCAGCTCTCTTCGATTGATTATGTGGCAATCATACAAGCAGGGCATGAGCATCCACACTCTTGCCAGGATCTTATCAAGGGCTTCAGCCTCTTTCTCCAGTACCTTGATTTCGGCTATGCTAACCTTCTTGCTCAGAGGGATGAAGGAATCTAGCAGAGCATTCAGCTCCACCAAAGAGGAGGCCATTTCAGGCCCCCCCGTATTCGCCTTTGAGCTTGCGGTTTGCCTCTCTGATCACAGGCATGATTTCAGCGACAGAAGCGCCGGAAACATGAACTTCCCAATTATAACCGCTACTGGTTTTCTGCAGAAGGATCTTGATTGGGTTCCCGTTTTCATGGGTATGGATGACTTTGGAGTCCACCATTCAGACCACCGCCTTAGAGCAGAATTCAGCATCAAGCTTCTTGTAGATCTCTCTGATCCTGGGGACCATCGCCGCCTCATCCGCTCCGGACAGGCTCACCTCAAACGCATATCCGCCCTTTTGGCCACGCTCTACCTTGATCCTGAGGGGCTCAGGGGATGGCCCGGAGCTGTGGAAGTGCTCCACTCGCTCCATTTCAGATCGCCTCCACCGGGCCGTGTGCGCCCTCCGGCCACCCTGGCAGGCTTGCCCTGAGGTCTATTATGGGCTCCTCCACGGGTTTGGGCTGGGGGAAGTACTTGCGGCTATGTTTACATGGCTGTCCGGGATGATATGTGGCCGCCGGGCAGGAGCACCCCATGGGGGTCACCACATAATATGCATCCTTCTTGTTATTGAGGACCAACACCAAGCGCCCATCATCGAGGCTGACCTCTTGGGGCAATGGGTTGCACGCAACTTTCTTGAATGCCAGAAGAGCTTTCACGGCATCGATGCTTTGCGTTTTGGGGCTTTCGCATACCAGTTTTCCGGTCTGAGTGGCCGGGCTTGCTATAACGAGTTTGTTCTGCACTGTAACTCACCGATCATAACCTATGATAACCAAAGCATAAAAGGGTTTCGATTGGCAACAGGAACCTATATAAACCAATAGTTGCATTTTAGGAGTTATGGCAGAACGAATTGAGCTAGATGCCACGGTAAAAGTTAGGCTGCATGGGCGTATCACATTGCCACAAGATCTGAGAGAGGCACTGGGGATAAAAGATGGGGATATAGTTCACATATCCGTGAGCAAAATACCAAATAAAACCGGCGTGGGCAGTAGCAAAAACCCTATTAAGGGCCTTGCCACTGCTTAGACATTATAATGGTGAGTTACAATGCCCCGGTGTCATTCTGTTTTGGTGGAACCGAACGACTGTGAATAATCTTCTTTCCTAATGCCCTTTTGGCTTACTTAGTATTTATATGCGCCGATCGGGATTCG
>NZ_DAKC01000044.1:0-4207 GCF_002496465.1 Methanosaeta sp. UBA356
CATAAGCTTCACCGCCCAGCCGGGCGAGATTTTGGGAATAGTGGGCAAGAGCGGAGGCGGAAAGAGTACCCTGATGAAGATCCTGCGAGGCATGGATCGCTTTGATTCCGGCAAGATCACCATGGACGGCATTACCATCACCCCAGACTCCAGCGATGAGGAGATAAGGGCGCGGATGGCGGCCACCGCCATACACCTGCAAAGGGACTTTGCCCTTTGGACGGAGTCCGCTCTCAATAACGTGGTGCGACGAATTCATTCACGCAAGACGGGCTATGAGGTCCTGCCCATACCCGAGAATGCTGATTATGATGAAATGTACAAAGAGGGGCTCTTTTACCTGGGCCTGGTGGGCCTGGAAAAGAAGGCCAGCCACCTGGCAACCATCCTCAGCGGCGGTGAGAAGCAGAGGCTTGTGATCGCCAGACAGCTGGCCAAAAAGCCCAAGGTCCTCTTGCTGGACGAGCCGGCCACCATGGCCTGCCCGGCCACGAAGCAGGAGGTTTTAGATGCCATCAAGAACGTTCGGGATAAGCTTGGCCTGACAATAGTCGTCGTCTCCCACCTGCCGGAGGTCCACAATTATCTGGCGGACAGGCTGATCTGGCTGGAGAAGGGCGAGATCGTAGCTGTTGGAGAGCCACGAGAGATCCTGAACAGGTTTATGGCGGGAATTGGAAAGCCCGAGCCTTTGGCGCCAAGAAGAAACCTGGGACCATTGATCAAGGTGAGAGACCTGTCCAAGAGGAGCTGCCAGGTCTGCAAGGGAGAGGTTTTAGACGTCCTCAGGATAGAGAATCTCAATTTCGACATCAACAAAGGGGAGATCACCTCTTTCATAGGCAACAGCGGCGGAGGAAAGACCACCCTTCTCAAGATCATGCAAGGAGTCAGAATGCCGGATGCTGGAGCGGTCTATTACCGCTATGGCGATGAATGGGTGGATATGCTCACCTATTCACCCCATAGGATGAATGTGCGTCGAACTTTGGGTGTCATGTACCAGGAGTTCGCCCTTTATGCCGGGGAGACCATCATCGATCAGATCGCATATCAGATGGGCATCAAGAGCACCGATGTGATTGGATATGCCCGTTCCGTAGCCGAGGAGATGGGCATAAGCGAAAAGGTGTTGGATATCATCTATGCCATGGCGGATATGTCTGAAGAGGATGCAAAGTCCGCTCTGGAGTCTCTGGGGCTGACGAGGGATATATTCAAAGATCTATTCCCCCGCTTTCCAAACACTGAGGCCCAGAAGTTCGCTGAGCCCATATTCGACCTGCTGGATTTGGACAGAAGTGTCATGTGGAAGCTTCCCAGGCAGCTATCCGGCGGGGAGCTGGTGAGAGCCTCCCTGGCCATTCTCCTTGCCGCCCAGCCAGAGGTTATGATTCTGGACGAGCCGTTTGGAGATATCGATCCCATCACATTGCGGGAGGTCTCCAATGCCATAAAGAAGATCAACTCGGAGTTTGGTACGACCATTATCCTGGTGAGTCATCATGTGGATTTCGTCAAAGAGGTATCTCACCGGGCCATACTGATGGAGAACGGCGCGCTGGTTGCAGACGGAGATCCCATTGAAGTCTCTAATGCCTTCCTCTCCCGATGCAATGCCCCCTACCTGAGAAGTACGCAGGAGCGTTATGCCATTCATGGATGATCGTTGATGGATTCAGAGCTGGAGGAGATTTACCGTCAGGTTGCAGACAGCATATCACCTGAAGAATTCGAGGAGAGGGTGAAAGAGAAGGTGGCCCTTATGGCCGGCTTATGCGACTCCCGGACCGCGGCCATGCTGGTGGCCAGGGACCTGGGCAGCCCTGATCTTCTGACCAAGATCGGGAGCATCCGGCCTGAGATGGGGAACGTCACATTCACCGGCAGGGTGATCGCCGTATCTCCTGTGCGGGAGTTTCAGCGATCAGACGGATCTCTTGGCAGGGTGGCAAACATCACCCTGGCGGACGAGACCGGGTCGGTGCGTGTCGCCCTCTGGGACGAGACAGCAGAGCTGATCAAGTCAGGGGACCTCGCTGTAGACCAGTGCCTCAAGGTGAGGGGACTGGCCAAAGAGGGATTTGCGGGGACTGAGGTCAGCCTGGGCCGTGGCGGCGGATTCGAGGAGATAGATCAGGATATTCATCCACGCGTCGCGCCTTACAGGATTGGAGAGCTGAAGAGGGACATGAGCGATGTCAACCTTCTGGCGGTGGTTGTGGATCCGGGAGAGATGAGGGAGTTTGAGCGCCGAGATGGGGGCAAGGGCCAGGTTCGAGGGGTGACGCTGGGAGATGAGACCGGCAAGATCCGGCTCACCCTCTGGAATGAGCAGGCCCAGATGCCTCTTCTTAAGGGGGAGACGCTTGAGATCGTAGGCGGCTCAGTCCGGGAGAGGTACGGCCTCTTGGAGATCCAGACCGGTGGGAGCACCGCTATTCGCAAGAGCACTAAAAAGCTGGACTTCTCAGAGAGGATGACCCCAATAGCGGAGCTGAAAGAGGGAATGCTCTCTAGCGTTTCCGGCTTTGTATCCGGCCTGGGGGAGGTGCGGGAGTTTCAGAGGGATGATGGCAGAATGGGCCGGGTGGCGAATATCTACATCTCTGATGATTCCGGCCGGATCCGGGCAGCTCTATGGGGTGAGCATGTCGATCGATTGCTTGAGGTTGATCTTGGATACAGGGCGGAGATTATCGATGCGCAGGTCAAGAGCGGCTGGAATGAAGGACTGGAGCTCTCCTGCGGATGGCGCACCAGGATTACTTTCGCCCCGCCTGAGTAAGGAAGTTAAGTGAGTTATGAGAACACCTACCAGAGGAACTGTGAAGATGGCAATAAAACTACTGGAAGACCTGCCGGGCGTAGGTCCGGCCACTGCCGAAAAGCTGCGCGAGGCGGGATTCAACTCAATCGAAGCCATTGCCGTTGCCTCTCCTGGAGAGCTGGTGAGCGCAGCGGAGGTTGGTGAGGCCACTGCCGCCAAGATCATAGCCGGGGCACGGGAAGCGGCAGACGTAGGCGGCTTTGAGACCGGTGACCGCATCCTGGAGCGGAGAAAGCAGGTGGGTAAGGTCACTACAAGCTGCAAGAGCTTCGATGAGCTGCTGGGCGGAGGTATGGAGACTCAGGCCATTGTGGAGCTCTACGGAGAGTTCGGATGCGGCAAGACCCAGGTCGCCCACCAGCTGGCAGTGAATATCCAGCTGCCGGTGGAGATGGGCGGGCTGAATGGCTCCGTCATCATAATCGATACTGAGAACACATTCCGGCCGGAGCGCATCGACCAGATGGTCAAGGGGCTGCCGCCTGCACCCGACGGCCGGATCTGGGAGACTGAGGATTTCTTAAAGAACATCAACGTGGCCAGGGCCTTCAACTCCAATCACCAGATCCTGCTGGCGGAGAGCGCCATGGACCTGGCGGAGAAGGTCAAAGATTCTGAGAGGCCGGTCCGGCTGCTCATCGTGGACTCGGTGACTGCCCATTTCCGGGCAGAGTATGTGGGGCGGGGGACCCTGGCCGACCGCCAGCAGAAGCTCAACAAGCATCTTCACGACCTGATGCGCTTTGGAGACCTGAACAACGCCCTGATCCTGGTGACCAATCAGGTCATGTCCAAGCCGGACACCTTCTTCGGAGATCCGACTAAACCGGTGGGAGGGCATGTCCTGGGCCATACCTCCACCTTCCGGCTCTACCTGCGAAAATCCAAAGGGGAGAAACGCATCGCTCGCCTGGTGGATTCGCCCAACCTGCCTGATGGGGAAGCGGTCTTCTCGGTGACAACCGACGGATTGAAGGACTGAACGCGGGAACGGGAACGTCGGTCAGATGAAAAAGAAAAGGTGAGGGAGGAGGGGGTGATCCGAGGATGCAGGAGGCAAGGAGCAGTGCTCCCGGATCGTCCACTTCCATTAGCAACTCTATAGATATAGACGATTGTGACAAGAAGTTGCCCATGATGCAGAGATTAATAAGCAATTCTGCACCCCCTTTTTGGGTTCCTCTCCATTCCAAAGCATGAAAACCAGCATGCCTTAAGATTTTTTCATGTGGAGACACAGAGGCTACAACCTCTGCCGGACCTCACATAAACACAGGCTGGAAGCCCCGCTCTTCAGGGCGGGGAGGAAAGCCGTAAGTAGCCCACCAAAACCTATATATCACTCAGTGACTATACAGCCTACTGATGACTGAGCAG
>NZ_DAKC01000027.1:0-7828 GCF_002496465.1 Methanosaeta sp. UBA356
CACTCGGAGGGGTTCACTCCAGTTTGGACGCCATCTATCTGCAGGCCAAGAGATGGGAGGGAACTGTTGGCAGACAGGTGGTGCAGGCCTTTGCCGGGAGCCTGGAGGGACACAGAGCCCGAAAAGGCGTGCTGATCACCACATCCCAATTCAGTCCGGATGCACTGGATTACGTCACCAGGATCGAGAAGAAGATCGTGCTGATTGACGGGGAGAAGCTTGCCGAGCTAATGATAGACTATGGGATTGGTGTAACGAATGATGTGACCTATGAGATCAAAAGGCTGGATGCAGACTACTTTGAAGAGGAATTATAGAACTGCTCTTGGCATCAACACCGAAAAATGCTTAACGAATTGGATTGAAGATCAGATAGATGAATGCGAAAGTCGCCGAGATGCCTGGAAAGAAAACGGTACCACCAGAGGAGAATCCAAGAATAGTGGCCGGAACCCTGGAAGGAGAGTCTGAGATCAGAGCAGGTCTAGGAAAGCGATTTCGCAATGCAGATGAGTTTATAGATCATCTAGAGAAACATAAGACTTCGATGGCGTACATTCAGCGTTTATCGCCCGCATTGATCGGAACTTCAAGCGTCTGACCAAGAAGAACAGAGACCTGAGGGATAGGGCGCTAAGAATATCATTGTATTCGGCGTGCATCTAAAACATTATTATTTAATCTCCGATTTCCATTTCCCATCTTGCCATGATTTCCGATGCCTTCTGATAAACAAAATCATGATGATCTACATATAAAAATGTGATTATGTCGCCTTTGACTGCATAGACGATTACATATGGATCCACGTGGGAGCCGCGAGCGTGTCTAAGCTGGTGAAGCTTTGGGGTGCCGATCGATGGATTATCAAGGATTTGCCTTATCTTTTTGAGAAGTCGCACCTCCAGCGCCCTGTTCTTCCTGATGAGCTTCGAAAATTGCTCATCAAACTCGGGTGTGGAGTCGTATTCCATGAGGCTTACTCAAGGTTCTTCAGGTGGTCTAAGAAATCCTCTTTGGTCTTGAAGGTCTTAACTAAACCAGCTTTGTATTGACTGATGCTTCGGGCAAGGCCCGCTTCAAACTCCTGCAAGGCGGCCTCGTTTGCATCCTGGATAACTTCTTGGTTGACTTCTTGGTTCTTTGCCTCTGCCATGAATAGATAATCCTAACTGAAACGGATATATCCCTTTCGGCCTATGGTCCTTCTTGGTAGTCTCCCCAATACGCGTTGTTGATTTCAGGAACAACTAACACCTGGCTACCAAGATTTTAATAGCAAGAATTACCAGGTAATATCGATGTGCGAGGTTCTAGAGCGCCGGATCATAACCCAAGATCTCACTTACGACCTGGAGGAATCTGGCGGTGAGAGAGAGATCACCAGAGGACTTATGAGGCTCTCGCAGCAGGCGCTATCTAAATATGTAGATAATGAGCCTGACATCTATTGATGAGAGGAAAGATCGTTGTAGTTCCATTCCCTTTTACAAAATCGATTCTGAACCCAGATACCATAAATGGTGCTGCAGACCTGGCCAGCCATTATGCCCCATAACTCCTGAAATATGGATAAGAAGGAGGGAGGCAAAAGTCAATTGGATGTAGGAGGGAAAAATAGCCATCGACTTTCGCCAATATACTATACGTCAATTGCCGAGATAAAAGCCTTTCGCTTCAGTGCTGAAAAGATCATTTCCACCCCAAAGAGATCATCAAGAGAATGAGATCTCAAGTCCCAGGCGGGCCAGCGCCGAAATCCACAGCGCCCTTGTCGGAGGAGCCGATCACCGAAGTGATGGCCTGACCCTGCCCGAAGCTCGACGATATTTAAGCCGGGCTCGAGGCTCATTAGCACTGGAATTTTGCCACAGCGTCCAAATTGCAGGAACCCGAACTCACTGGGCCTAATGCTCGCCTCTCGCCTTTGGCCTTTGTGCCGCAACATGTCCCGGTCGTGTATTAGCGCGAGATGCTTTCGGCAGATTACTGCACCAGTTACAGTGCGCAACTTTTTTTTGCTGCCGAAGTTTCATCTCCCAGGCTCGTAGCCGAATGCAGTGCCACGACGACATGCATCTCCTGGAACAAGGAAAGCGATCCGATCTGTATGCGACCGCAAACTGCCCCCCATGGGGACAGCGCTTGAATCATCCTTGCCAAACAGAGCATTATCGGAATACGTTAAGCCCACGACACACCCGCCACCCTTTGCATGAAGCGGCAAACTATCTATATAATCGTTATATATACTTGTAGTTTGCGGTTGAATTCTGAACTTCGTATAAGAACCGAACGGTATCCTTTTTAACCAAAGTTCACCATAATTAACATATGGACGCTTCGAAGAAAGGAATGCCTCCGCCTGCGTCAGTATCAATAGGGGCAAAGATTGCGCCCGCTGAAGCAGCGCAGATCCGGGAGCTGCTCGAGGCGGGATTGTACCTCAATGAGTCCGATTTTGTCAGAGACGCCATCAGGCACAGATTGTCTGAAATCAAGGTCATCAAATGCAGGGAAGTCGATTTCCAGACGGCCAAGAAAGAGATTTTGGGCTACTACAAGGCCAGAGGGGAAGCCTATCCAGATGAGGCAGCAAGGGATCTTGAGCTTGATTTTGATCTGGTGATGAAAGCAACTGGCGAGCTGCGCCGGGAAGGCAGGCTGGTGGAAGCATAGCAGACTGTCATGAGATAGGCGATACTCTGCATGCCTCGAAGATCTATGCCGAGGCCAGAAAGTTAGAAGGTCCGAGAGTCATTGTGAAGACTGGCAGTCATAAGGCTCTTTTGCGTAGATTTATATCTGAAAAAGGAGAAATTGAAGACCAATGAAACGCCTTTATGACTACACTGTAATCCTTCGCCCCGAAGACAATGGTACATTTGTGGCCTATGTACCTGCAATTCCTGGCTGCCATGCCTGGGGCCAGACCCCCCAGGAGGCTCAGATGGAGCTGACAAACGTCTTCGAGATGATACGGGATGAGTACAAAGAAGAAGGGCGCATGCTTCCCGCGGATATTGATGCGTTGGCTACTCATGCCTGCCAAAGCTAAAGACCTGCAAAAAGCAGCCAGAAAACTTGGATTTCGAGTGGTAAGGCAAAAGGGCAGCCATGCCAGATGGAAACATCCCGATGGCCGAGCCACAACCATTCCCATACATGGCAATAGCGAGATTGGAGGCTGGCTTTTGTACGAAATTTTAAAACAGCTTGAAATAACAGAGGAAGAATTTAGAAAGCTCTTAGAATAAGGCGCGATGTTCTGGAGACAGACATCCCAACAGTAATCCACGCCCTCTGAGCAGATCCAGGTGGCAATCTCCGGCGCACACAAGTCTACGAGCCGCCCGCGGACACGGGAGTACCGTATGCAAACCCGAAGGTTTTTTAAATAGATCTTCCAGATAAAGACTGAGCATAAAGGGATCGAATGAGATCGATTACAATCTTAGCGTTATCTTTGTTCCTGATAGGGCCATGCATCGCATATGCGGAAACGATGGCCGAACCTGAGAATATCAGCATTTCAGGAGATGGCCAGGAGGCATCACAGGAGTTTTTCCTGGATGAAGGCCTGTCGATATTCTCCATGAAGCACTCCGGTTCGAGCAACTTCGCCGTCTGGCTGCTGGATAGCAGTGGTAATAAAGTCGATCTGCTGGCCAATGAGGTCGAGGATTTTGATGGCGCAAAGGCCGTGGGGATATCTCAATCGGATGACTTTGTTTTGGATATAGAGGCTGATGGTCCATGGCTGGTGGATATAAGCCAACCAAGACCCGAGACTGCCCAAAGCGTTCCAATCACATTTAGCGGAACAGGACAACAAGTCCCCCCATTATTCGAGTTAGGCCCGGGACTGGCACGGTTCGAAATGGAGCATGATGGGAAGAGAAATTTTGCCATATGGCTGCTGGATAGCAATGGGGAGATGGTTGATCTCCTGGTAAACGAAATTGGCCCATTTGATGGATCAAAAGCAACAGGCATAGAAGATAGGGGAATATACTGCCTAGACATCAGTGCGGACGGCAATTGGAGGATAAATATCAGCCAATGAAGACTCATAGATGTATGCTGCGGGCTGGAAAATCTCTTGTGTGTGGGTGGTGGAGAAGGTCAATCCCACAAAGAAAGGCAACCGGTCCTATCACTATTGGATGGCTATGAAAGCCACGTCCCTGGCTATTAAGATCTAAATAGCAAGAATTACCAGGTAATATCTATGTGCGAGGTTCTAGAGCGCCGGATCATAACCCGAGATCTCCCTTACAACCTGGAGGAATCTAGCGGTGAGAGAGAAATCACCAGAGGACTTATGAGACTCTCGCAGCAGGCGCTATCTAAATATGTAGATAATGAGCCTGACATCTATTGATGAGAGGAAAGATCGTTGTGGTCCCATTCCCTTCTACAAAATCGATTCTGAACCCAGATACCATAAATGGAGCTTTTGGCCAGGCCAGCCATTATGCCCCATAACTCCTGAAATATCTGAAATATGGATAAGAAGGAGGGAGGCAAAAGTCAATTGGATGTAGGAGGGAAAAATAGCCATCGACTTTCGCCAACATACTATACGTTAATTGCCGATATAAAACCTTTCGCTTCAAGCTTCAAGCTGAAAAGATCATTTCCACCCCAAAGAAATCACCAAGAGAATGAGATCTCAAGTCCCAGGCAGGCCAGCGCCGAAAATCCACAGCGCCCTTGTCGGAGGAGCCGATCACCGAAGTGATGGCCAGATCCCGACGATATTTAAGCCAGGCTTTGGTTCTTTGACATTGTCTGGAATTGATGAGAATGCACAGAGTTTCTTGCCGCTGCAGCACATCCTGCTATAATGCAGACCAAGTTGAAAAAAGGAGATGGGTATTGGCTGCGATTACACGCAGGGCAGCCAATCAACGCTGATTGCGCCGCAGGTGGAATTACCCCAGAGCTGTATGAACTTTTGAATGGCGAAGACGCCGGTCAAATCCTCGACCGATCTGCCGTACTCAGCATGGCGGCCCTTGAGCAGCTTGTTGGGCGCAGGATCCCTAGAGATCCAGCCGATATGAGCAACGCCGATGACGTTGCTGTTGAGGTTTGCTTCAAGAACTCCAGTGCAACAATCCTTATCCAGCGTATAGCCCTCATGGTATGCATCAGTCAAGCAATAAGGACAAAAGCCGTATGACCTTGTCTTGACCTCTGTGGTCTTTTGCAGATGCTCGGCATGAGTATACATCTCAGTCAGCACAGCGCCGATTCTGTAGTTCTGCACGCACAGCTTCTCAATCCATTTTTGGTCGTAAGTGCCAGTCTGGTAAGAGACGGGCATGTACTCGAACTCAGCCTCCTTGGTGAAGTTGATGTAGTCCATTGGAACAAAACCCGTTGGATAATCACAAATCGGCTCGTCTATCCACATATCCCAATATAAGGGGAAGGACTGTCTATTGAGCTGTCTCTCAGCTTCAAGCTCTGTTCTCTCGGCGATCACATTGCCAGAGCCAGACTCCTTCTCGACAAGTTTGTCACCGTTAAAACCTGTCTGCGTGGAGATGATCATCTCTACATTTTTGTAACCGACACCCTTGACTGATGCCTTTTCGTACATGTAGTTGGCAGCTCCAGCCATGCCAATTAACATAACCACTAATGCAGCCAAAATCAGCATTCTCTTCAGTTCAATTCCCTCCTAACTGATGATAATTATCCTATCAATTCCTATTTGAGCTTTATGATTGATGATTAAATATAATTAGCTTGATCCATCAGAGACTTCACTCTAATTATAGCGAAGAGGCATGAAAAAGAGAGCGGATTTTCGCTGGCAGGAATTAGAAATGGCAAGCCCATATTCGGCAGAATTGCCCTCATCGCCATGAATCTGCAGCTCAAATGTAAATTAGTGCGAATCAGATGACTCTGGATGTTTGATCTCAACTTCTTGACATACTGAAGTGGATTTATGGTCAAAAAACGATGCCCAAAGCCTAAAAAATGGTTAGAATCGAGATTGATAGCGGTCGACGGCTGTAACGGGAGCATAGATGCTACTATACGGCTTGCGAAGCTATGGAAAAGTCTCCAAGAAGAAATCCCCGGATATGGATTTGGACATGAGCTATTTACATATTGCTATCATAAAGGGACAGGGTTGTACCCTTTCCCTGGAAAAGTGTTTATCTGAAAAAGATTACAGCAGGGTTGGAGACAAATCTAGAGGAAAGAGAGATGATCAAGAGCCCGTGGGAGGGAAAGCTCGCCCGCAACATGTATGCGGGCAGCATCCTGGAGATATTTATAGTCACGGCCGTGACCACCGTCCTGACCATAAGGTTCTTTCTGGGAGCTACAGGTTACCCCCAAGTAAGCGGCGGTGGTCTCCATATAGCTCACGTATTGATTGGAGGTCTGGCCATGCTGATCTCCATCCTGATCCTCCTGACCTTTCTGGGCAGCTACTCAAAGAGCCTAGCTGCAGTCCTGGGAGGCTTTGGTTTTGGCGCCTTCATAGACGAGCTGGGGAAGTTCATCACCATCGACAACAATTACTTCTTCCAACCAACCATCGGGCTGATCTACATCGCCTTCGTCCTCCTTTTTGTCCTCATTAAGAAGATAAGCAGCAGAAGCTATCTTACAGAGAAAGAGAGACAGGTTAATATCCTGGAGATATCCAAGGAGGCGGTCCTCAAGGGCGATGAGGCTTATGGTATACAGATGGCCAGAAGCATACTGAAGAGGAGTGCAGCCCAAAAGGCATGCCTAAAGGGCTCAAATGAGACCACAGGATGCCTTGATGAGATACCTGATCTGCCTCCTCTTCTAAGTCCTGAGCCCAAAGTCTACGCCGCTGCCAAGACCAGAGCCAAGGGCCTCTATAGCTGGATGATAGGGAGGAGATGGTTTATCCAGTTCCTGATAGCCTTCTTCCTCCTAAATGCCCTGATCTCCCTGATAGAAGTGATCTACCTCACCATAGGCATACAAAATGCCGTCTTCTGGGCAATCTTCGCCCTAGCCTCCCTGGGAGTTTACAGGGCCATTGTCTCTGGGACATCGACCGTGAAGAAGGTAGTCTATATCCTGATCCTCGTGATCCTGGCCTTAATCTTTCCCTTCACCATCCTGGGCCTAACTCTGCCGTCCCTGCCCCTGGCCGACTGGCTCCGTCTGGGCTTCACAGCCCTAGCAGGCAGCTTCTCTGTGGCAGGGATGCTAACCATACGAAAAGACAGGCTCAAAGCTTACCATCTTTTCGAGAACTCGATGCTGATCTATATTTTCTTCGTCCACGTCTTCGACTTCTTTGACATCCAGCTCTATGAACTCTTTGACCTTTTCGTCGATCTAGTAACGCTTATGGGGCTGAGATATATGATTAATCAGGAGGAGAGGAAGGAATCAGTGATAGGAAATCAGACTAATAAGGTATAATCCCGTTCACGTAATCCTCCTCATAGATTTCCAGAGACCTGTTAAATATTGAGAACATATAGAGCCCTGGTGTTTAAACGTGACTGTAGAACGTGCAGGACTTTGATTTGAACCCTATTTCTATGCATAAGCCATTAATCTAAAATAGTTTTTAGTTAACTATTAGTACTATTACTAATAAGTATATAGGTGAGAAAAACGTCGTGAATCCACAGACCTATTATTAAACATTAAATATCTAATATTTTTTTAAAGAATTGTCGAAAGCAAGGTGGTATGAAATGACAGAAAAAAATTCGAATGCCAGGATAAAGCCCATAGTTGATGGAATAAAGCGATCCAAGGAAAAATTAAAAGCTGTAGTATACAGCGACGAAGGTGGAGAGATAAA
>NZ_DAKC01000095.1:0-4599 GCF_002496465.1 Methanosaeta sp. UBA356
AGTCCCTTGGGTATCTCCCTATTGCTATGAATCGGGACTGTAGTTAACCGACCATCTTCTGAACGGAGTCGGACATGGGAGCCCTTTGTTCGGATGACGATGAATCCAAGAGCCTTCAGGAACCTCAAAAGATCCTGGGAATCAATCGCAGGTAGCTTTTGCATTATGAACGACTTCCAGCTCTCTGAAACCGACAAATGTATTGAAGCTGCCTATCTCGGTCTCTTCCAGACACATATC
Source organism: Methanosaeta sp. UBA356 (assembly GCF_002496465.1). Classification (NCBI taxonomy): domain Archaea; kingdom Methanobacteriati; phylum Methanobacteriota; class Methanomicrobia; order Methanotrichales; family Methanotrichaceae; genus Methanothrix; species Methanosaeta sp. UBA356. Next base: position 241 of record NZ_DAKC01000095.1, read on the forward strand.
GACAACCTCGGAAATGTTCTTCATGGCTTCATCTATGGTCTCCCCCCAGGAGTGACATCCCTTAAAGAGCGGGCAGCTAACTATGTATAAGCCGTTTTCATCGATCTCGACTAGGATTGGCAAGTGCAGCTTTTCCATGAATGATCTTTTGTTCTTCTGAGCTTCAAGCTTAAAGATATTTCCTAATAGACTGAGAGGTTCTTGGAGAGAGTTCTTTAACATCTGATGTTGAGAGGAGATCATAAGAAATCTTCGTCCCCTTGCTAATCTTTCATCATTCCCTGGCTGGATTGACTTGTGTCTGACTAATTCGCAGGCCTGACCCATTGCTTTCTATTGCTGCCACTCCGCCAGCTACTGACGCACCCGCCCCGCGTAGAGGCTCTCGATCTGCTCGTAGATAGCCAGCGCTTCTTTCGCCAGCCCCACCGCATCGGATCGTTTGCCGAGGCTGTCTTGCGCCAGGCTCATATTCCAGTGGGTGTTTGCTTCGCCCCTCCTGTATCCGATCTCCCTGCTGATCTTCAGGGCCTGCTCATAGTGCTCGATGGCTTTTCGCGGCTCGCCCAGGCGGGCGTAGGCCAGGCCCAGAAGATTCAGAAACGAAGCTTCGTCATACCGCGCTTCATCGGAACGAGATGCCTCCAGTCCCGCCTTAACCACGGCAACCCTTTCCGTCCCATGCCCTTGCAGGTCCAGATATTCCTCAATAGCCCAGGTAATGGTGCGTGCAGCTTCCCACAATCCGGCCCTATTACAAGCTGACCGCACTGCCAGGATGTGATCTCTTTGGGAGTCCAGGAGAGCATAGCGCGTCTGTCCTCGCTGCATCTGCTCACGGATGAAATCCTCATAGTACTCCGCCAGCCTGGTCAGTGCACTGTCTGGCGAAGTCAGCCAGGCCCTGGCATAGGTATGAGCCAATGCATGAGTTATCTGGTAGCGAGTATCAGGGCGGATCAGGAGACCGAAATCGACCAGCTCCCCCAGGCTGCGATTCGCATCATCAGCAGATATCTCCAGAGCGATATCCATGATTTCGGCCTCGAAAGGTTGCAAGGCCAGAATTCCCGTTACCCCCAGACAGGCTCGAGCTGGATCGCTCACCTGCTTGAGGCTGTGCTCCATCAAGAGAGGGATGCTCCGATGCTCTCGCTCTCCCTGATGCAGAGCTTCCAGAGGCGTCTTCTCCAGCCAGGTAAGATACTCGCAACCAAGCTGCCGCTTGTGAGCCATGTAGCGGCCCGCCAGGAAGACGGCCAGGGGCAGACCGCCCAGAATGCCACAATGCTCTGGCAGATCTTCTCATCGGAAGCCATCGTGCCGGCCCAGGATTGCAGGAGTTGCACCGCCTCAGCCAGGGGTAACGGAGGCATGTCGCAGAAGTCGGCAGGTGCATCGCTGTGCCTCCGGGTGGTTATGAGCACCCCGCAGCCTCCTGTGATGGACAGGATTTCTGTCAGGTCGTCGGCAGCCTCAGTTCCATCCAGTACTATCAGAGCCTGGCGGCTGCTCAAAGCCATTCGGGCGGCATCTAAGGCTCCTGTACGCGGATCAACTCCGTAAGCCCTGGCAATGGCCTCCAGGGCTAAAGCTGCCTAAGGCTTGTGGTAGAAGGTATGAAAGATGATGCCATCCGGAAACTGCTCCGGCGGATCGTTGCCTGGTGAGAGCTGTCAGATCGCTTCTGCGACAAGAGCAGTCTTTCCCATGCCTCCAGGGCCGCAGATGGTGACTGCCTGCCGGGCTGGAGACCATTTAAAAGTTTTGCCAGCTCCTTCTCCCGGCCTTGCCATAGCTGACTTCCATATCTTTTCCCTTTCAAACGCCCAGCGCCAGCCGCAGGGTGTTTCTCACCGCCGGTGCCAGGCCCAGGGTGATCAGGGCCAGCTTGGTGAGGTTTCTCAGGGATCGGTCATCGATGGCCTTATCGATCATAAAAAGGGCGGGCAGGAGCACGATCAACTTCAGTGGGTACATGACCACCGCTGTTCCTGCCAGATCGATGAGGAACGTGGGGACGACATGCTTTTCGTAGTAGCCAAACCAGTCCACTCCCAGGTAGGTGGAGCTGGCATCGAGCATATGGGCATAGACGATCATGAGGTTAAACCTGTCATCCAAAAAGGATAGGCTAGGTATGGCGCGGCGAGAGAGGAGCAGGCCTCCAGTCAGGGCGGAGCCCAGGGCGAATACTGCCCCAATGACCCAGCCGTTCTCCAGGCCCACCCCGCCGAGCAGTATGAGATTGAAAAGGGTCCAGGCAAGGCCTATGGCGGCGTAGCCGTGATGGAATTGGTCCCCCAGAATCCTTCTGGTGAGGGTCAGAGATCCGGCAGTGACCAGGAAGACCAGGAAGAATATGAGGGGAGTGATTAATAGATAGCTCCAGGGCGGTTGCACGATCTCCGCGTCCTCGATCACCCTCAAGCTCGAGCCCGCCAGGATGTAGGGCAGGGTAGATAAGACCAGCCGCTCATCGATCGCCAGACGATAGTGGCGAAAGAGCTTCACCAGTCCCAGTATCGCCAGGCCCAGCACCACCGCCCAGGTGATCGTGTCCACTGGGTTGTAGCTCGTATCATAAATGATGGGGTGGATGTAGTACCTATATATCCAGTCTGCTAAATCGATCACACCAGGTCATTGCACTCTCACAGTATTTCAGTCGATCGAAATATGGCGTGCAAAAAGTATTTATATTGCAGAACGACAAGCATGCTTGTCCATTTTCCGATTTTAGCTGAGGTAATTAAATGGTCGAGGTGTTCAAAGGTACAACTACGGTAGGTGTACTCTGTGATGGAGGTGTAGTCCTTGCATCGGAGAGCCGTGCTACCATGGGCAGCTTCATAGCCAGCAGCCAGGCCAAGAAGATCTATCAGATCGACGACCTGGTGGGTATGACCACTGCCGGAGGTGTAGGTGATGCCCAGTCTCTTGTCCGGATGGTTCAGGTGGAGGCCAGGCTCTATAAGATGCAAAGGGGCGAAGGATTGACGGTCAAGGCCGTCACAACCATGCTCGCCAATATTCTCTCATCCAGGCGCTACTATCCTTTTATGGTTCAGCTCATCATGGGCGGTGTGGACAGATACGGCCCCAGGATTTACTCATTGGATGCCCTGGGAGGTCAGATCGAGGAGCGAAGGATTGTCGCTACTGGCTCCGGTTCTCCGGTCGCTTATGGCGTATTGGAGGCCATGTACAAGCCGGGTATCAGCGTCGAAGATGGAACTGTTCTGGCGGCTAGGGCAATTCATAACGCTTTGAAGCGAGATTCCGCTTCTGGTGATAAGATCGAGCTCGTTAGGATTACAGATAAATATGAGGAGGTAGGCGAGCCGGAGTATTCGGAGATTATGAATCTCATTTAATCTTTTTTGGATGTGTAATATTGTCGGTAGAAGAAGTACTTTTTGAGCTCAAACGCAAGGTTCAGAGCAAACTGCCCCCGGACATCAACGTCACGGGGCTGGAGTTCGAGGGTCCGGAGCTGGTCATCTACACCGATGACCCCAAGAAGGTGGCTGATGACGGCGAGATCATAAGGAACCTCGCCAAAGAGCTTCGCAAAAGAGTGGTGGTCCGGCCGGACCTGAAGGTATTGGCAGATCCTGAATCTGCCATATTAAAGATCCAGGAGGTCGTGCCCAAAGAGGCAGTCCTCACCAACTACCACTTCGACGGCGAGACCGGCGAAGTGCAGATCGAGGCGGAGAAGCCTGGGCTAGTGATCGGCCGCCATGGTGCCACCCTGCGGGAGATCACAAAGCTGATCGGCTGGACACCGAAGGTGGTCAGAACCCCGCCGGTTAGATCTTCGACCATCGCTAATATCAAGGATTACCTGCGCAGCGTGCAGAGCGAGAGAAAAAACATCCTGCGCACAGTGGGCAGGAAGATCCACCGTGATATTGCTTCCAAGGACCAGTGGGTCAGAATAACCACCTTAGGCGGCTGTCGGGAGGTGGGCAGAAGCTGTATGCTCCTCTCCACTCCAGAGTCCCGTATTATCATCGACTGCGGAATAAATGTGGGATCGGATGACTCAGCCACCCCATACCTCTATGTACCTGAGGTCTATCCCTTGAACCAGATCGATGCGGTGGTCCTGACCCATGCTCACCTGGACCATGCAGGCCTTGTTCCCATGCTCTATAAGTACGGCTATGAGGGCCCCATCTACTGCACTCCACCTACCAGGGATCTTTTCGTTCTATTGCAGCTGGATTACATCGAGATCGCGGGCAGGGAGGGGAACCGTCTTCCCTATGACTCAGGAATGATTCGCGAGGCGCTTAAGCATACCATCACCCTCAACTATGGAGACGTTACCGACATTGCTCCCGATACCAA
>NZ_DAKC01000095.1:4861-5394 GCF_002496465.1 Methanosaeta sp. UBA356
AATGTGGCCTTTACTGGAGACTATAAGTTCGAGAGAACCAGGCTCTTCGATCCGGCGGTCTGCAACTTCCCCCGCCTGGAGACCCTGGTGACCGAGGCCACCTACGGGGGGACGAACAGCATCCAACCCTCTCGCAAGGAGGCGGAGGTCAATCTGATCAAAGTGGTAAAGGAGACCATCAACCGGGGCGGCAAGGTTGTAATCCCCGCTTTCTCTGTTGGCCGCAGCCAGGAGGTGATGGTGGTCTTAGAGGAGGCGATCAGAAAGAAGGTGATCGATGAGGTGCCGGTCTGCCTGGACGGCATGATCTACGAGGCCACCGCCATTCATACTACATACCCGGAGTACCTCAATAACGATCTTCGGGATCTTATATTCCATAAAGGAATCAATCCATTCCTAGCGGAGTGCTTTGTCCAGGTGGAGTCTCCCAAGCAGAGGACGGAGATAGTCGAAGGGCCGCCTTGCGTTATACTGGCGACGAGCGGCATGCTCAATGGCGGACCGGTGATCGAGTATCTCAAGCGCCTGGG
>NZ_DAKC01000095.1:5680-10029 GCF_002496465.1 Methanosaeta sp. UBA356
GGAAAGACCCAGACGGTGAAGATCAACCTGGAGGTTACAACAGTCGATGGCTTCTCCGGTCACTCCGATCGCCAGCAGCTCATGGAGTACCTGAGGCGCATATATCCCAAGCCCGGCCGGGTTCTAACCAACCATGGCGAGGAGGGCAACTGTCTGGATCTGGCCAGCTCCATCTACAAGAGATACCGGATTCCCACCATGGCTCCCATGAACCTGGAAACCATCAGGCTGATCTGATCTTCAAAAGCTTTATCAAAGAAAAGGCATAATGTCAATCCTAGTTATTACCGTGAGGTTCTTGTGACTGGAAAAAGGACGCGGATCATCAATGATCCATCAGATCTGGTTCCATTATTGCAGGCCTTCGGCTCAGCCGTTCATAAGAAGATATTCGATGAGCTAAGCCGGGAATGGCGAACTGAGCGGGAGCTAGCTGGCCTTTTCGGCGATGACGCTGGCGTCCACAGAAGCGTAGCCCTTCTGCGCAAGAGTGGCCTGATAGAGACGAAGTGGAGGGTGCCTGAGCCCGGGGAGAGCCCGGAGAAAGAGTATCATTCCACCTACTCTCGCATCCAGGCCAACTTCCAAGCCACCATGGAGGATCTGAGCGAGCTGATCAGCCTTACTTTTATGTCCGATGAGGAGCTGAGGGAGGTAACTGAGACGCTGCAGAAGATGGTTAATGGAGGCAACAACTCGCTTTCTAATCTTTCCCGGGAGCTGGGACTCAGTCAGGTATTCATTCGTGGCGTGGCCAAGAGGGCAGAAGGACTGGCGGTGCGAGGACAGCGGATAGAGCCTTATGAAGAGGATTTCTGATGGCCAATGTATTGCAGAGCAAGAGGGAAAGCTCTCGTTTTCAGATTCTGGTTGAGATTGCTGCCCATCAGCCCAACCTCCGCCAAAAGGAGGTGGCAAGCAAGCTTGGTGTCACCCCTCAGGCGATCTCCGAGTACATTAAAGAGCTGGTGGTAGACGGCCTGGTAACTACAGACGGCCGCATGCGCTACAGCATCACCAAAGAGGGCGTTGAGTGGCTGCTGGAGAGCGCTGCTGAGCTGAAGCGATATGCTCGGGTGGTGATGGAGGAGATCATCAGCCATGTGTCCGTCTGGACGGCGATAGCTGAATCCGATTTGGTCGAGGGAGAGAGGGTCTCCTTGGAGATGAGAGGCGGCCTTTTGTATGCCAACAAAAAAGAAAATATCGAGGCCAGCGGGATTGTCATTGCCAGTGCCAGCGAAGGGGAGGATGTGGGCATCTCAGACTTGCGGGGATTGATAAGCCTGGAGGAGGGGAGGATAACCCTATGCAAGGTTCCGCGAGTGCAAGCAGGCGGATCGAGAGGGGTTGACCTGGAGGTTTTGAAAGGCCTGCTCTCAGAGGAGAGGATGGTGGGGTGCCTGGGAATTGAGGCCCTGGTGGCTCTGAAGAAGGCCGGCAGGAAGCCGGATGTGCTCTTCGGTGCCAAGGAGTTCGCGGTGGAGGCGGCATACCATGGAGTCAGCTCTCTGGTGGTGAGCGTGGACGAGCAGATCCCCGGCCTTTTAACCCGCCTGGAGTCCGAGGGCCTGAAGTACGAGCTCATAGATCTCACTCTTGGCTGAATCGAACTCGCAGATTCAAAGATGACTTTTCAGGTTCTTGCTCAGGCGGACAGGTCTCGCATACAGTTATTGCCCCAGAGCGGGGACAAGGTTCTCTTCGAGGGCCATTTGCGCTTGAAGGACATGCCCCAGGGGCCAAGGGTCTTCAAGTTCCTGGTCAAGAAGGAGAATGAGGCCGAGAGGTACCTTCCTCCGGAGGATGCAATGAGGCTGCTTCGCAAAGCCGGGGCCATCTATCTTGTCAGGGGGGACTCGGCTCTGGAAAAAAGGTTCATGGAGCTATTGGAGGCCTACCAGCTGCAGTACCGCTTCGTCCAGGTCTGCGGCCATTGTCTGGGGCAGAAGAGGGTGACCTATGTGGGGCGAGATGCCATAACCTACAAGGGCGCCCGCATCTGCGAGAACTGTGCAGCAGCAGAGCTTCTCCGAGAGGCTGATTTTCATCATCTGAGCCGTCCTGCCAAGTCCCATCTGGCCAGGATCCTGAAGAAGAGGCGATCTTTGGATGATGTCATCGGCCTGCTATCTTTGCAGAGGCTTGAGCCTGAGCTAACCCGGTTTGATTTCATTCCCGCCAGCCATGAGGAAACTGGTCTGCCCCTGGATTCAATCGACCTGCCTGGACCCCTTAAGGAGCTGTTGCGTCGCAGGCTGACAAGACTCCTGCCCGTCCAGTCCAGGGCGATCTCCGCCGGTCTCCTGGAAGGAAAAAGTCAGCTGGTTGTATCAGCTACAGCTACTGGTAAGAGCCTGATCGGAGAGATGGCGGGGATAGGGAACCTTTTGCAGGGAAAGGGCAAGCTACTGTTTCTGGTGCCTCTGGTGGCCCTGGCCAACCAGAAGTACGATCAGCTCTCCGCTTATAATGAACTGGGCTTTCAGACATCCATTCGGGTGGGAACAAGTCGCATCCGTCTGGGAAAGAAGAGGAAGATCGTCCAGAGCCTTAATGCTGACATAATATCCGGCACCTACGAGGGCATAGATCAGGTGATCCGCACCAAAAAGAGCCTGGGGCGGGTGGGAACGGTGGTGATCGATGAGGTTCATATGCTGGAAGATGCTGAACGCGGCCATCGTCTGGCTGGGATGATCGCCCGCCTGAGAAATGCTGCCCCAGAGGCGCAGTTCATCTTCCTCTCCGCCACAGTAGGAAATCCGGGGGCCCTGGCCAAGCAGTTGAATGCAGCTTTAGTGGAGTACGAGGTGCGGCCGGTGCCCATTGAGCGCCATCTCATCTTCTCCTCGGGAAAAGAGAAGCGAACGCTCTTGCGCCAGTTGGTCGCCCAGGCGGAGAAGCTGACATCGTCTACCGGCTACCGTGGCCAGACCATAATCTTCACCAACTCTCGCAAAAATTGCTATAACCTCGCTCAGGCGATCCCCGGGGCGGCAGCTTATCATGCCGGCCTGCAGTATCCAGAGAGGAAGAGAATCGAGGAGCTATTTGGCCAGGGAAAGATCAGCACTGTGGTGACGACCGCAGCTTTGGCCGCCGGGGTAGACTTTCCCGCCTCCCAGGTAGTCTTCGAGTCCCTGGCCATGGGCATCAACTGGCTGAATGTGCACGAGTTCAACCAGATGCTGGGAAGGGCAGGCAGGCCGGGCTATCATGACCTGGGATTGGTCTACATCTTGGCCGAGCCAGGCCGACGGTTCTCCTCTGGTCGGGGGGAGTCAGAGGATGAGATGGCACTTGCCCTTCTGCATGGCGCTATGGAGGATGTGGCCCCGGAGTTCTCGGATGAGCAGCAGCAAGAGGAGGTCTTGGCCAATGCGGTCGCCTCCAGATCCCGTCAGGAGCTGGAGAAGCTGCATGATCTAACCCTGGGTCTGGATGATCTGGATAGCGCCCTGAATTCTCTCGAGAGGGCAGGTTTGGTCAAAGGCTTTGAGCCCACCCGCCTCGGAGCGGCAGCAGCAGCCCATTTTCTCACCCCAGATCAGACAAATCTCATCGCCAAGAGGATTGGTAAAGGAAGATCCGCTTTGGAAGTGGCAGTTGAACTGGAGGGTTTTGAGGCTATTTATCTGAAGTTCGCCGAGCATATATCCACCAAGCTGCATATGCAGGTCTCCCAGAGGGCTCTGCATGGCTCATTTTTGGATCTATTGAGCAGCTCCGACCTGAACCAGCTGGAGAGGAAGATTCAGAGATACTGCCTGGACTTCGTCCGCGACTTTCTCCGCTGCACCTGCAAGGAGTCTCCCTACTGCGGCTGCGTCCAAAAAAGCATATCATTGTCCATTCTCGATCTGAGGGCGGAAGGCAAGAGCCCGGAAGAGATCATCGATTACTTCAGCGATAGATATGGAATGTATGCCTACCAGGGCGATCTGATCAACTATTTAGACCAGATGGTACGCTATCTGGAGGCCATAGGATCTGTGGCCAGAGTGCTGGGAAAGCCAGAATTAGCGAAGGAGGCGGAGGAGTGGAAGAAAAAGATCGAGGGGGAGTGATCTGATCGCCAAACCGAAGCCTCAGGGATGAGAAAAAAGGTCCTCTTCGACATTTGAAATATATTGCAGGATTTAAATGATGCCTTTTGACTTGAGGGCCACCTTCATTTCTGCTACTTCGCTTTCCAGCTTATCGAACCTCTGGTCCATGCGGCCCTTTATCTCTTTCCTGGATTGCCTCACCTCTTCGATGAGAGTCTCCTGGCCGGATAGCGTATCCTTTTGCAGATCGATCATGACATCCATCTTGCCGCTCAAATTATCATTCATTTGATCGAT
>NZ_DAKC01000095.1:10320-14279 GCF_002496465.1 Methanosaeta sp. UBA356
TATCATTCATTTGATCGATCTTACCGCCAATATTTTGATTCATATTATTCACGGCGACGATCAGATTTTTGAGATGGTCTGCTGCCGTATCCAGCCGAGAATCCGTCTCTCCTCTATCCACCAGCTTATAGAACCGATTGACGTCGTCCCTTGGGGTGGAATACTCCTTCTCTATGCTGGATACATCAATCAGGGTATTCTTGATGCAGATGGCCTCTTCAAACCACTTCAGCTTATCCTCATCCCCTTCGGCTATGATCTTGACCCGGCCATCATCCAGGTTCTCAACCGTCCCCTTCAATCCCAGCACCCGGGCTATATCCGTGACCCTGGCACGGTATCCCCTCTGATGCACGTTGCCCGAGACATAGGCAGTAAGCCTCTTCATCAATATGAGGATTTTATGCTCTTTGTATATGATTATATCGTCTTGCCTGAAAAATCAATGCAAAGTGATGGATGAAGGGCATGGCCGAGGGTTCGGACCCGGAGCGTTCTCGGGGCGCTAAGATGATATAAATAAAGTGCAAACAAAGCCATGGGAGCCTGCTTGTATTAATACATCCGGGCATCATAAACATGAGGAGAATACATGAAGATATCAGCGTTAATACCGATTGGCATGGTCTTTATAATGATTATAGCAGCCCTGACCATCAGCGCATCAGCTGGGTGCTCAACTTGTTCTAAGGAAGGGGATTGGACCCTAAGCGCAACCAGCTTCCTGGAGGGTATTCCCATTAATGAAACCCAACAGGATTATGGACCAAAGGCAACGCGCATGACCACTTCTCAGTTTGAGAAAGAATCCGGGGCAGAGAAGGAGAACCCAGAAGGCACAGCAATTGCCGCTCCCGCTCAGATTGAACCCACTGCTAACACGGGTTCCGGGCCAGCTATATTCCTGGTGAGCATCAATGCCGATCCGATAAATGTGACAGCAGGCAGCACCGTCAATATCACTGCTTTGCTTGCCGCCGCTGGTGATGGACTGACTACAAGCGACAATAATAGCACTTCTGACAGCCAGAGCAGAATCACCGCCAGCGCCACTATAATTAATTCTACAGGCATCAATTCGGGAAATGCGGTCTTGATCAAGGGCTCTGGGAATGAGTATACCGGCATTTGGAATGCCAATGTCCCTCCAGGCAAATACAGCGTCAACGTGTCTGCCGCATCATTGCAGGGAAGTGAGACCTTCAATGGTGTTCTGCAGATAAATGTGCTCGAATAGGGCCTTGAGGCCATGCGGGTGGCAGGCCCATTAAAGAAGCTCGGATAACATCCGCCTTCGAGGCAGATCGGTCTCCATAAGACGAAACTTGGGACGGAGCCTTCCCCTGAATTTGCTCCAGGTGAAGAGGAGGATGGTGTTGGCGCTATCCGTCTCCATTTGTTTATTTTTCAGGCTCTCCAGATCCTCTTTCTCCTCTGCTGTCAGGTCGATATCGAACTCTCTGCCGGTCTTCCAGTTGAAAAGTCGGGCCAGAAATATAGTTCGAATGTGCTCCTGTCTACCTCTGGAGAGCTCCTCTTCGGCAAACAGATCTGCAGCATACTCCACCGGGCTTTTTATCCTCTGGCACTTCTCATCCGGCTGGCATAGCTCAAGATCCTCAATGCCCAGGTCGGGATAGCCCTTGCTCTGCCGCTGCATAGTCTCGCACTTTGGGCAGTTCATATTCCCAAACCATTTCCTGTAGATCCTCTCCTCTGTAGATATAGCACCCCGCCAGAGGGATCCTGCCTCCTTTTCGTTCCAACCGCATTGGCCCAGGAATGAGGCCAGGATCGCTCCTCTCCTGTGCATTCCCTTTTCGCCTCCAGGCCCTCTAATTATATTCTTTATGCAAGGAGGGAATTCGCTGGCTGAAATTGCATTTAAAGAGATCCAGATCGTCTCCTCATGCTCTTCTATTGCCAGCACTGATATGGGAATCTCCTCCTCGACCTTGGCAGAAGGATGTGATCTGGGTGGTGGTGGCATTTTCTGCTCAATCTCTTCTCATTCTCGCTTGTGGCCTCCCTCGAAGTAATCGTGGGTATCCTTATCCGGCCGGGCCTCCTGAGGTGCGGGGACCAGACCCTTTTCCACCTCATAGCTCATCCTCTTCTTGAGAATGCACCCTCCTTTGCGCAGCCCTCCTAACGGATTTTTGGGAGTGCCCATGGAGTTCATGCATCGAGCCATCACCGCTGCTCCTCTGGCCAGGCCATCGTCCACGAAGACCACATTTCTGTCCGTATGATCATACAGCCCGAGCTTATCTATCTCCTCTAAGATCAGGCGGGGCTTGTTGCCTGTGATACCCGCCCTACCGGTCACACCAATGGCGGTCTTGCCGGTGACTATGCCCTCCTCGACCCCAACCTGGACCAGCCTGCGGGCCACCCGGGCCATGGCCAGATCCAGAGCGCCAAAGAGTACCTTCAGATCTCGGCTTTTGGCGCTATTGATATCCGCGCCGATTCCGGAGAGCTTCTCCAGGTCGCTGCCGTTTACCCCCACGTCACAGCCGATGAGGACCACATTGTTCTTGGCCGCTGCATCTGGATTCACCGGAACGAGGCCGTATTTTTTGCGGTTTAATGGAACCTTTTCGATGATCACCAGCTCGTCAATCCGGTCGGCATAGGCCTGGGCCTCCTTTCCATAGTCGGGCTTCAGGCCAGCGTCGAATATGTCCAGGGTCGCCCCTATCTTCCTGTCCACCAGCCCTGTGCCCTGGACCACGGCATCAGGTATGGCACCAGCGAGGCCCAGTAGGTTGCCAATGGTATGGGCATAGGGCAGCTCTTCGCTCGTCACCCTTCCGTCCAGGGTGGTGCCGAAGTCCATAGAGAGGCAGGGGTTTCGAAAGTCCACATCTGTCCAGCGGCTGCCCTCCTTGATTCCGGCGGTGGCAAGCTCTCCTTCCATCTCGTTGGCCACCACCTCTACTCCGGTGGACCCCTGGGGCGGGAAGCAGGAGGCCACCGCTCCCATGAAGATGACCTTCTCGATCATGGTATATCTCTTGAACTTCTCCAGGATGTTGTGTATGCTCATCGCCGGGGTCATGAGCCGGGGAGGGACGCCGGCATCGAGGCAGCCCTGGGCCAGGGCTTGAATGAATATTCCTACCTGCTCGGGAGAGTCCAGCTCGGCCACTACACCGGTTGAGCGCACCACGAAGTTCAGATCGGTCTTGATGTCCAGCCGAGCTCTATCGTGGCTCTCGATCAGGGTGTCCTTTACCAGCTCGGCAACGGACTCCTTGGTGAGGGGCGTGCCATTGATGGTATGGGCAAAGATCTCTTCTCCTGGTTTTGGTGGCCTCACATCTCTGGTCATCTTTACCGTCTTGTTCACGATGTAGGTCTTGCCGGTATTCAGATCGGTAGCAGTGAGTATGCTCTTAGTGGTGGTATTGCCCACCTCCACCGAGGCCACGATGTAGAAGGGCTTGCTCCTCAGATCCAGGTAGTTGAACGGCGGGCTTTCCGCTATGCGTGGTTTCATTTTCGGCTTGAAGAGGCGACCGAGGTTCATGGCAGAAAAGAGAGCGCTGGAGACATTAAAGCTTTGGGTTGAGGGATCAAAATCCCAGATGCGCTAAAAGGATGCTCTTCTCCCGATTATGTGGGTAAACTACTCCGGCCTAAAGACCGGAGCTTTCAGTAGCCCTGAAAGGACTGCCTTGATATTTGGAAGTACTTCCGAGCCTCCAGGCCGGTCTACATAGCGGCCCAAGAAAGCTATATTCTTAGCACCATTGAAATCAGCATCGCCCGACCAGCCACACACAGGACACTTGAAGCTCTTGCCGTTCCTGATTCCATGCTCACCGCACTGATGGCACGTCTGGCTGGTGTATGCGGGGTCCACCAGAACCAGAGGAACACCCTCCGCGAGAGCCTTATAGCTAAGGAACTCCTTAAGCTGGTAGAAGGCCCAACCATTGACTTTTCGTCTA
>NZ_DAKC01000069.1:0-33540 GCF_002496465.1 Methanosaeta sp. UBA356
TTCCAGCCTGTGTTTATGTGATGAAGGCAGGCTTTTCATGGCAGAAATATGGCTGCAACCGTCAGCTTACGGGGACATAGATTATGGTGAGGATCTCCTCCGGTTCGACCTCTCTAGGATCATTGACATAGCCCTCTCTTATTGGTCCGACGATCTTGTGGTTGTTCTTTTGCAGCCAGTCAAAGAGCTCCATATAAGTCGATTCGCATTCCTGGTAAGGTCCTTTGTGAACTGTCTTGGCCATCTTTCCTCCAGCAAGCTCATAGCATCTGATCATATCATTCTCCGGGATGTTCTTTAAAATCGGAACGCAGACCTCTATGTCGGCATTGCCTGCCTCATCTGCTCTCTTTGCCTCCTCAACGCTCTTTTCGTGATATAAAAAAAGGGGATGCCCGACAATTATGGCTTTGCAGCTCATGGCATATTCAAATAGAGAGGCAAGCATTTCTGCGATCTCCCTATAATGCCCCTTCCGTCTCATACCTGCAACCAGTTGAGGCTTCTCGTCTATCACGGTAATTTCCGCCATGCTATCACGTATCATTATCTGATTTTATTTCGGATATATCTTTCGAGCTGTCCTCTTTGGAGCATTCTCTTTCAGAGTCTGTACCATGTCTATAAATATTTGACAATCAGAATCTAATTAAAATTCACACTAGGCACATAAATGAAGATAGTTAATTTGCTTGTCATGCTATTCCTGATCGCCGCAACACCAGCAATAGCTATTGCGTCGGGGGAGACGATCGCATTGGGTCCAGCCACCATCTCATTGGACCTGGAAAATATTGGTTCATATACGATAGAGAAGGAGAGTGTCATCTCAATGGATCATGAGGAAAAAGATATCCGATTTCAATATGAGATCACACCTGCAAACATAATTATCGATGATAAATTAGGCCAAATTATACTGGAAGTCCATCAAATGAGTACCGCGGAGCCGATGGATGAACCTATCTCAGAAAGGGATCAATCAACAGGCATTGAGCATTGCATTCAGAAATCGGATATGATTCACGGCAGCCGAGAAATGACCATGAAGGAATATGAAGTTGATGGCCATGATGGCGTTTTAGCGACCATAGAGATCGATTCAGATGATCCCCTTAGTGCACTTGGATTGATCGAATCAAATGATCCCCTTTACGTACTCGGATGGTGTCTTGATCAGAAAGATGGTGAAGGTAGTGTTGTATGTGTAATTGGATCTGATCTTCCTTGGGAAACAACGAAAGAGATTTTCGATTCAATATCTTCAGATTTGGCATAATTCGGCTTCGACTCAAAAGTCCCTTTTTTTTAGTCCAATCGCAATCCTTATATATGTTATATGTTAGCATGCTACATGTTAGCATGATTAGGTGATTGGATTTGAGTGAGATTGGCAAGAGAGTCAGAATTGAGAGGATAATGGATAGAGACAGCGGGAACACAGTCATAATTCCACTGGACCATGGCATATCAGTCGGCCCCATCCAGGGCCTGGCCGACCTCCCGGAGATGGTAAACAAGGTGGCCAAGGGCGGAGCCAATGCCGTGCTGCAGCAGAAGGGAATGGTCAGGCATGGTCATCGCGGCTATGGCCAGGATGTGGGACTGATCGTGCACATGAGCGCATCCACCTCTTTAGGTCCAGACCCCAACAACAAAGTCCAGGTTTGCCTGGTGGAAGAGTGCCTAAAGATGGGCGCTGATGCTGTATCCATTCATATCAATATCGGCTCTGAGACCGAGTCCGATCAGCTGAGCATCATGGGGTGCGTCAGCGAGCGCTGCGACTTCTGGGGCATGCCGCTGGTGGCCATGATGTACCCCCGGGGCAAGAACATCGCCAATCCCAATGATGTGGAAGTGGTAGCCCACGCTGCCCGGGCGGGAGCGGAGCTGGGAGCGGACATAATCAAGACCAACTACACTGGCGATCCTGACAGCTTCCGTAAGGTGGTCAAGGGCTGCCCAGTGCCAGTGGTCATAGCAGGCGGTCCTAAGACCGAGACGGACATGGAGTTCTTGAAGATGATCGAAGGAGCGCTACAGGCTGGTGCGCGCGGGGTGGCCATAGGCAGGAACGTCTTCCAGCATAAAGATCCGGTGAAGATGACCCGTGCCATAGCGGCCATAGTAAACAAAGGCAAGAACGCTGATGAGGCCATAAAGATCCTGAAATGATAGAAACGAGCAGGGCGCAAACTCCGGTCTTCGGGCCGGAGTAAGCCCGTAAGTACTCTATTTATAGTATGCGCACGTATAAACGGTCATGGAAGTGCGGTCTACTAGGCATAGTAAGTATAATATAAATTACCATTTGGTATGGATACCCAAATACCAGCGTCCTGTACTTACTGGCGATGTAGCAGACCATCTCAAAGACATATTCGGCTCCTCGCTATTTTGCATGGGTGAAATTGAATCGGAAACTCTCTGTATCTTTTCGCCTCTGTGGTGAACCGCGATGCTCTGACCCAACCACAGAGGCGCAGAGGAACAAAAGGCCATATTCTCTGCCTTAACTCACCCACATAATTCAGCGAAGAGCCACATATTCCATACCATAGCAGAGAAGAAGGGGGTAGAGATATTGAGTCTGGAGATAATGCCGGACCACATCCATCTTTTCATCTCATCTCCTCCTCAAAATGCCCCGTCTTTGCTAATCAATTGGTTCAAAGGAATCAGCGCCAGGATGTACAATTATTGGTATAACGAAACCGCTATCAAGTGGACCAATTCGTATTATGTCGGCACTGCTGGGACCGTGACAGCAGAGACCATCAAGAAGTATATCGAGGAGCAGAAATCCAGATGAAGACCGCCTACAAGTTCAGGATGTACCCTAATAGGCTACAAGAGGCCCAATTAGACCTTACTCTCGAAACTTGCAGGCACCTGTATAATACGGCATTAGCAGACAGAAAGAACGCCTATGAGACTGAAGGCATTAGCAGATCATACGAAGATCAGGCTGCTATGCTCACTGTCGAGCGAAAGAACGGCAATTTCCTCGGGATATATGCCCACTGTCTTCAGGATGTCCTTCGCAGGCTGGATAAGTCCTTCAAAGCATTCTTCCGGCGAGTCAAGGCCGGAGAAAACCCAGGATATCCCAGATTCAAGGGCAGGGGTTGGTATAAGTCCTTCACATATCCAGACTCCGAGACAGGATACAAGATGGAAGGCTCAAAGCTAACTCTTTGCAAAGATCGGAACCATCAGGATATTTAAGCATCGGGAAGTCGAAGGAAAGATCAAGACTTGCACCATCAAGAAGGATCTCCTGGGCCATTGGTACGCCGTCTTAGTGGCGGAAATCGAGGATGCCCCTGCCGTTGAGCCAACAACCACAATAGGGGTAGACGTTGGCCTGAAGAGCCTAATAACCACGTCTGCCGGTAAGTCGATCCAATACCCTCGATACTACATCCAGTTAGAAGAGAAGCTGGCTGCTGCCCAACGATCTCTTTCCAGAAAGAAAAGGGGCTCGGCCAACAGGCGGAAAGCTAAAGCAAAAGTAGCTAAGATCAGTAAGAGAATTCAGAATCTTCGAGATGAATTCCTACACCAAGTATCCCGGAAACTGGTAGATTCTGCTGACATAATCGTATTTGAAAACTTGAACATCAATGGAATGCTCAAGAACCATCATCTAGCAAAGCATATCCAAGACCATGCATGGGGCAAACTAATTCAGTTCACTCAAGGCAAAGCTGCGAAGGCTGGCAAAGTAGTAGAACTGGTAGACGCGAGATGTACTTCTCAGAAGTGCTCCCAATGTGGCATAATGGTCCCTAAAACGCTGGCAGACCGAGTTCATCTTTGCCCTAAATGTGGGCTAGAGATGGATAGGGATCTCAATGCCAGCATCAATATCCGCACCCTCAGACTGAGGGGAAGAGCCTACAGAGATGCGGCAAATAACCAGCCGGTCAGTGAAGTAGGAAGCCCTGGTATTTAGGCCAGGGAGGAAGTCACCTTATTCAAATGCCATTTCGAGCCGGCCTGGCAAAGGGTTGCCGGCCAGCCCGATAGAGCAATGAAAGACTAATTTGCCGGCCAGACATAGACGTAGATGTAATTGGACCAATCATTGCAGTAGTAGCTCAGTATATGCCAGCCTGGCTCGCTTCCCTTAAACCAGGTCTGGTACCAGCCAGACGTCTTGTAGCCAAAGTTTTTGACCTCGGGATTGCACCCCTTGCCACCAGTATGGCAGATCTTCCATTCATACGACCAGTACTCTCCATGACGGCTTATCTTGGACCAGAGGGGGAGCCAGTCACCGCAATATACGCCCGCGACGGTATCTATATCGTCATTGCAATCCAGGACATAATACTCATTGCATCTGCATTTAGATGGCTTTGGAAATACTGCTTTGCTGCTATGGGAGGCATAATTGCTCGGCCCCACGGGGACTTTTGAGATCATATCATCCTGGCAACGGCCGCTATCGTCCACATAAGGACAGTTTCCGTAGACTCCTTCGGTTATCAGAGTAGATGTGGTGAAGGAGGTTGTGGTCTGGGCAGATGTGCTGCCACCAGCGGTGGGCGTGGCAAGAGTCTTTCCATCCAATCCTTGGGGATAGCTTCCCGGTACTGGATACATCGCGGCCGCTGCGGGAATGGTGCTCTTTGGAGCCGATCCATCATAGTAGCTCATGCTTCCCGTCTGACCGGTGGCCGGCCGATACAAGCTGTAATTGGGAAGGGCAATATTCTCGGAATAGATGTCAGGCGGTGTTGGCGCTCCAGCAGGCAATGAGGGCTGCATGGATGGCTGGACGGATGACTGCCCGGCAGATGGCAGGGCAGATGGCATCGTGGCCGAAATGGCAGACGGTATCGTAGATTGCATTGCAGATGGTATCGTGGGCTGAATGGCAGATCCTTCGCCTGCCAGATAGCCGGATGATGATGAAGACGGGATTGAGCTGTACATTGAAGGATAGACATAGATATAGATATAGTTGGACCAGGCACCGCAGTAGTAGCTTATTACATGCCAGCCGGGAACATCGCCGGTAAACCAGCCCTTCTTACATCCCGGAACTGACCAGCCCCACAATCTGACCAGTGGGGTGGACGTCTTCGGATACCATTCGTATACGAAGAAATAACCCTTCGACTTAATCTCTGCCCACAGGGGTAGATATCCTCTGTAGCTGCAACCAGCCACTGTTGCCAGACCGGAAGCGGTCTGAACATAGAACCGGTTTGAAGATGTGACCAGGCCCGGATAGTACCACCCGGTCGAGCCCACCTTGGAGCTGGTAGCCTTGCTGATCCCTGAGCCGGCCTCGAAGCCCAGCATAGCTGAACCATCCTGACCATATGCTTCACCTGCAGTCATCGTGGGAATTGGATGTGATACGAAGTTCAGGCTTTCATCAGGCGAAAAGCTCTCCGCCTTGGGGATAGATAATCCGAGCGATTCGGCTGTCATCTGATCCTCGACCGGCCCGCTTATCCATGGCGCTTGATATAACGATCCTTGCGATGAAGTAACAGGAACGGATGAAGACTCCGATAGCTCTGCAAATCCTTCAGCATAGCCTTTCTGGTATGGCGCCTGGGTTGATGAACTCCCTTGATAAGGAATATAAGCTCCAACCGGGCCAGTTTCTTCTATGCTTGCCGATCGCCCAACGCTATTCTCTGAGGCGGTGCCTGACAGGCCTTGGTCCGACTGCATGTAAAGATCAGATTCATCCACATCGCCTACAAGAGCAAAGGAGATGCCCGTAGTGATCAAGAACACCGCCATTGTTGCCAATAGAAAATGCCTTACTATTCCCTTCATTGTACCCCACTCCCGATCAACTTTTGATCTGTTGTTTGCAGATTTTAGCGCGTTTATTCTATTTAATACTTGCTTTAGAAGCGAGTACCGGAATCGATCAGTTTATAATAATATTCAGTCATTCAATTTAATCGAATTAGAATTGCTTTCTACGGCTCCAGTTGTTTCTCACCATCTCCGCCAGGCGCGGATTTTCGAATTGATTGTAGATGTCCAGGTCCATGGTATAACCCACAAAGGGATCTATGCTGCCCTTCTCCATGTTGGTCACCCATATCTGAATCTCCCTTTCCTCTGCCTTTAGGCCATTCTCCTGGTAGAACTGCATAAAAGGCTCCAGGTTCTCTCCGCTGGGCACCAGGGCCACCACATCCTCGCCCTGCTCTCCCCGGCACTTATCTATATCTAGCGACCTCACGCTCGTTGCCACAAAGGCCCTGGCCTTCCTCTCCGGCGCGCTGAATACCAGTTCCCCAGTCTCCTCTGAAGTCAGTCTATATCCTGCATCGCTCATGAACTCCACTAAGAGATCCTTCAGGCTCTGATACATGATCCTCCTCAGCTCGGGCATTGAATTGAGGAATTTGCGGTTGGCCTCGGCGAAGTCCTGCTTGCTGTGCTTTTTTGTATGCAGGAAGTGGAATATCCGCCCATCCATCTGGGTGAAGGTATCCAGCCTTGGCAGATCGAAGAACGCTGGCTCCTTGCTCATAATGCTAACAAATATGCCGGGAGCTATCTTCTTGCCTACGATCTTTTGCAGCTCTTCTCGCTCCTCCTCGCACAAATCCGCTGCCCTGACGATATCATAGGTACGAAGCAATAGCTCACATCGAGCGATGATCTCCCTCTCCCGCAGCACTTTGCGGAGAGGGCCGGCGATCTTGTCAATTTCCATATTGATCAACTGCAACCAATCGATTCGAACTGGTCTTAGACCAACTCAAAAGCATTTAAACCTTCAGGCAGGCCAGCTCTGCTCGCAGCTCGCCCATGGTGGCAGTCCTCTCAGCGAAAGCATTATGCTGATGGATGCTCTCCTCATTGATCTGTTTCAACGTCACTGCAGCATCATCCGGCAGATCGCTGAAAGCCTCCACCGTCTTCTGAGCCATAGTCCTGACGCAGTCCTCTACGAACTTGGGATTGCTGTGCGCCCGGCTCACCACTAAGGCCTCGTCAGGCCTTTTGAGCAGGCCATAAACCTTGGAGCTCATGGACTCCTCGATGATCTTGATGATCCTGTCTATAGAGACGCAACGCCGGTCGCGCACCTCTACCGAGATGCTGCCTCTGCCTCGCTGGTTATGGGTGGCCACAGGCAATCGGCTCAAAACATCTAAAGCGACCTCTTCGGATAGGCCGGCTTTGATCAGCTCACCCCGAGCCTGATCTTTCATGATCTCCTGAGCACAGGGACATGCGGTCATCCCCATGACCTCTGCACCTACCGTCTTTCTCAGACATCCGGTGGGACCTGCTCTTGCCACCGCCTCGGCAAATATGTCCACTACCTCCTGGCAGGTGACCTTTGTGAAGGGCGTCTGTCTGCGAACGATGTACTCGCTCTTCATCTTCACCTCTGCCCTGGACGCATACTCATGCCGGGCAAGAAGCCTCTTGGCGATCTCGCCGCATAGCTCCTCGATCTCATAAACCGGCCGGTTTATGGCATCCTCGAGAACCTCATCTATGGCCTCGAAGTTCCGGGAAAGGTTGGCGCCCTTGCGGTCGGATGGAAGGTCGACGAACACCTCGAAATTGGAAATCAGGACCACTGGCCTCTCGTCGCTCCCCCTCTCGACTTTAATCAGCTTCTTGACGCCGGTAACACCCACTCTGGTCAGATTGAAAGGAAAATCTGGCTCGCAGGCCTGAATATCGGGAAGAGAGTCCAAATGCATTCACTCCTGATTTGATTCCCAGTTGCAGACCTCAGACTCGTCCTCTTCCAGCTGATCGATCTTCAATAGGAGCCTGTCCACTTCTTGCATCATCTCTTCCAAGCTGGTTTTAATCCTCTCATCGCAATCATCAGACAAAATAAAAGACCTTTCCAGCTCGGCCATCAGCTCCTCTTCATCCATATCGAGCATCCGGCATATTCTCTTCTCGACATCCTTCGAACCGGGCATAATAGTTTATTCAAAACAGACATATTTGAGTCTTTGCTTCCTGAAATGCAGGCCTCGGATTTTCCCGATTGAATTGAGTTGCCATGCCTGACTATAGGAACTGAATATCGGTTTTTTAACAGAGAGCAGTCAGCTATATCTATGCGAAAGGGTATTCATGATGACAGAGGAGGTCTACTGATGATCAAGCGTTGCCCTCAGCACGGATTTTTCAGAGGAGAGCATTGTGAGTGCGGACTTGCCGGTCAGCTTATTCTGGATGAGGCCAGGACGGAGCAGCTGGGCAGACTGGTAGCGGGGGGCCTTCGGCATTTTCCCCTTGATCTGGGCCTGGAGATGGACTCTCGGGGCTGGGTCGACCTCTCGAAGCTGGGAGAGGTGGTTCAAAAAAGACATCGCTGGGCGAACAAAGAGATGGTTATCGCCCTTGCTCAATCCGATCCCAAGCAGAGATATGAGATCTCAAATCAGAGGATCAGGGCCAGATACGGTCACTCTATGGATATAGAACTGGACCATCCGGAATGCCATCTTCCCAGGCTATATTACGGAGCGAGCGAGGAGGAGGCAGACAGGATCCTGGAGATCGGCCTCAAGTCCGCGTCCCAGAGGTATGTCCATCTATCAACCACCCCAAATAAGGCCTGGGATGTGGCAGGCTACCGCACTGGGAATCCCAAGGTAATCCAGGTGGATGCCGCCCCGGCCAGAGAGGCAGGTGTGAAGATGATGACAGTAAATGATGATATCGTTATATCAGAGATGATACCTGCCCGGTTTCTCTGCATTCTCGCCTCAAAGGATATTCCCAAGACCGGAAAATAAATGATCAGCGGCCGAAGCGCCTCTCTCGCCCCTGATAGTCTCTGATGGCACGGAGAAAATCTATCTTGCGCAGCCTCAGCCAGTTGACATCGGTGAAATAAAGCTCTGAGTAGGCCGATTGCCAGATCATGAAGTCGCTCAGCTGCTTTCCTCCCGCCCTTATCACCAGATCGGGCTTCTGGCTGAAGCGAAGACGGGATTCTATTGCCTTTTCATCTATATCCTCCGGAATCAGCCTTCCCTCTTCCACCTCACTGAGAAGATCTCGGAAAGCCTCAGTCACCTCTCTTTTGCCCCCATATCCTAAAGAGACAGTAACCCTCATCCTCCCGCCGGAACCTGTAAGCAGATCTGCATCTGCTGTGTGCAGAGAGATTTGAGCGGGAGAGCTCCGCAGAGTGTCTGCGATCTTCTGGCAGAGTGTGGGCTCGTTATCATTGATGTAAAGGACGAGTGAGGCAAGACCCATCGATCTGCTCCATTCGATGATATCCCTCAGCTTATCCAGGCCCTCATCAAATAGATCCCCTGAGCTGAGGACTATGGCAATGCAGCCAGGGAGGTTGGCCTTGGATATGCGCATCTCTAGGAGCTTTTCATACAGGCGGTGAATCATCAATTCATCACTGGTTTTCCATAGGCAAAGTATTTTTGCGATGAAACTGGTTTGTACTGCATGAACCGCGAGAACGCCTCCAGGCTGGCCATAGGACTTATGGTATTGCTTCTGCCTTATGCCTGGCCGTTCACAGTAGTTGCTCTGGCGGCGGCTTTTTTTATGGAGAAGAGCACCCGTTTGCTTGCGGCAACCCTGGGTTTTCTCCTGATCATTAGGCCTGTTCTCGCCCAGATGAGCATCGATCTTCCTTTGTATGTTATCGCCATCTCTTTTATGGCCTCCACCTTTGCCTCATTGGGCTATCTGAGGTTTAGTTCCTTAACAGGAAGCATAGCTCATCTTCTCATTACTGTAGCTCTGGGCTATCCCCTCGCGATCTGGATCTCCGCGGGTACTATTCCCAAGGAGAGCGCTATGTTCCTTGCGGTCCTGGGTGGTCTTTCCGGCACATTTCTAAATCAGGCATCCAGGATGAGAGACTTTGCCGTTCCCTTCGGAACCGCCATGGTGATGTGGCTCTTCTCCTTCCGCTATCCATTCCCGGAGCTGCATACAATCATACTCATATGCCTTTTCGCCCTCATTTTAGGAGTGGGCGCTTACTGGGCTAAAGCGGCGGACATATCTGCCGTGATCAGCGAGACCATAGTCGGTTTTCTGGTTATAATCTTCGCTGGCTTGAGCTGGTTTTTGCTTCTTTTGATCTTTTATCTCATGGGTGGCGGTTTCACTCGTTACGGATATGCTAAAAAGGAGAAGCTAGGGATAGCCCAGTCACATGGAGGAGCGCGAGGCTACAAGAACGTCTTTAGCAACAGCCTGGTACCGCTGGCCATGGCAGTATTTTATGGCATCTACGGAAACGACCTATTCGTATACGCCTTCATCGGATCTGTGGCCACGGCCAATGGCGATACCCTGGCCAGCGAGATTGGAGAGACCAGCAGCTCCAAGCCCAGGATGATTACCACTCTTAAGGAGACTGAGCCGGGTGTGGATGGAGGGGTGACGCTGCTTGGCGAGGGGGCATCGCTGCTCGGCGCACTGATCATCAGCATTTTGGCCGCGATCAGCGGGATGACTGGACTCTTAGGAATCGTTATCGGGACAGCTGCTGGATTCCTGGGCACCAACTTCGACAGCTTGCTGGGAGCGACCCTGCAGAGCCGGGGCACCCTGAGCAATAACGGGGTGAACCTGGCAGCTACTGCCTTTGGAGCCATTGCGGGAGGAGTTGTCTGGTATGTGCTGCATATCTGGAATATCCTCTAGAGCATCAAAAGCACCCGGTCAATAAGTCAGGCCGAGAATCTGGATCATAGGAGCACATGAAAAAATGAAGATCTTCGGAATCTTTGGCGATCCAATCGAGCACAGCCTCTCTCCAGCCATGCAGAATGCCGCCTTTCGGGCCCTGGGCATGGATGGATGCTATCATGCCTTTCGCGTCAGCCGGTCCAGGCTTAAAGATGCAGTCATTGGAGCAGATGCTATGGGATTTGGCGGACTGAATTTGACCATTCCTCTCAAGGAGGAGGCTTTGAGCCTGGATTTTCTGGAGGCAGATGATCTGGCCAGAGCGATTGGAGCGGTAAACACCATATCCTTTTCTGGAGAGGCGGGGGAAGAGAAAGGAAAGAACAGAATACAGGGCTACAATACCGATGGTTGGGGGGCTTTATCGGCTCTGCAGGATGCTGGAGTCAAGGTCAAAGGCAGCCGGGTTTTATTGATTGGCGCAGGAGGTGCGGCAAGGGCGATAGCTTATGCTCTGGATCGGGAGGGAGCGGAGGTCTCCATAGCGAACCGGAACCTAAAGAGGGCTCATGAGCTGGCTGCCTCTGTGGGCGGCATAAGCTACTGCCTGTGTGATCTGGAACCCCTGGTACGCCAGGCGGATGTTATCATCAATGCCACCTCGGTGGGGATGAGAGAGGGGGACGGGAGGATAATAGATAGCCGTCTCTTAAAGAGCCATCATGTCGTCTTTGATATCGTGTATAACCGGGAGACGGAGCTTCTTTGGGATGCTCGGTCCATTGGTGCAGCGGCCATCGATGGAGTGATGATGCTGGTCTATCAGGGGGCAAGGGCCTTTGAGATCTGGACGGGCAGGAAGGCTCCAGCAGATGTGATGGAGAGGGCGGTCAGGGAGAGCCTGGAGGAGCGAAGGCAGAGGAAGAGCAGGTGATGAAGATAAGGAGATCTCGGATGAGGGAGGGAAGATGGTGCGCATACTGATATTGGGCGGAACTGGGGAGACGGGTTCCTGGTTTGCTCGCTATTTCAAATCAAAAGGATGGGAGGTGGCCATCTGGGGGCCGAGCGGGAAGGTGGAGGTAGCCGAACGTCTGGGAGTGCGCTATGCCCATGATATGATGGCTGAGGTGGAAGAGAGCGATGTGGTCTTGGTGAGCGTGCTCATCGAGAAGACGGTGGAAGTGATACGTCAGGTTGCCCCAAGCATGCATTCAGGCAGCCTGATCATGGATGTGACCTCGGTCAAGTCCGGGCCGGTGAGGGCGATGAAGACTTACGCTCCCAAGGGGGTGGAAGCACTGGGCACTCATCCCATGTTCGGGCCCACCATGCCCTCACTCTTTGGCCAGACGATCATCTTCACCCCGGTGGAGGGGAAGACGGGAAAGTGGCTTGGAGTGATCAGGTCCCTCTTCGAATCGGATGGAGCCAGGATCGAGATTCTGGAGGCAGAAGAGCATGACGAGACCATGGCCGTAGTGCAGGCGCTCACCCACTTCGCCTATATCAGCATCGGGGCGGCACTGAAGGCTCTGGATTTTGATGTGCAGAGGTCGCACCGGTTCATGTCTCCGGTTTATGAGATAATGATCGACTTTGTGGGCAGAATCCTGGACCAGAATCCTGAGCTTTATGCCTCCATTCAGATGAATCCCAAAGCGGCAGCTGCCCGGCAGGCCTTTGTGTCGGAGTGCATGCGGCTGTGCGAAAAAACGGATGATGGAGATATGGAGGGCTTCAAGCAGATGATGAGAGAGGCTGCCCTTCATTATGGCGGGACCCATGAGGCCCTGCAGAGGTCGGACCGGGTGATTAAT
Source organism: Methanosaeta sp. UBA356 (assembly GCF_002496465.1). NCBI lineage: Archaea > Methanobacteriati > Methanobacteriota > Methanomicrobia > Methanotrichales > Methanotrichaceae > Methanothrix > Methanosaeta sp. UBA356. Next base: position 12,465 of record NZ_DAKC01000069.1, read on the forward strand.
TCCCGGATAAGGGAGAAGGAGGAGGAAGGGAAAAGATAAAATAGATTCTATCCCACCAGCTCTTCTCCCGCGTTCGATCTATTGTACCCGCTGAAGTATTCATGCTTAATTTGACTCGGGTCAAGTCCAATCTCCGTTAAGAGGGAGGTCATCGATTCGACCATCGGCTGGGGGCCGCTGACATAGTAGATCCTCTCTGCCCATTGGGGCACAGTGCTCTTTATCATCTCTCCGTTCACCCGCCCCGATAGGCCTCTCCAGGCGGGGCTGGGATTGGTGATGGTCATATTGACCACAAGACGGGGATTGGCCCTCTGCATCGGCATCAGGTCATCATAAAAGGGGATCTCATCCTCATTTCGGTTGGAGTAGAGGAGGGATATGTCTGTGCTCGTTTTCTTATCGGTACAGAATTTGATCATGCTGCGCAAGGGTGTGATTCCTATCCCGCCGGATAGCATGCAGACCTTATCGTGCTCGCCCAGAAAAGAGAAGCTCCCATAAGGCCCGTCCAGTGAAAGTGTGTCTCCAACCTTCAAATCGTCTATAAGCTCTGAGAACCTCAGGCCGGTCAGCTTTTTTGTGACCTCCAGATGGTCTTCTGTAGGGCTGCTTGAGAAGGATAAAGGTTTCATGATCCGCTCTGGCCCATCGCCGAAGATCAGAAAAGTCCACTGGCCGGGAAGATAGCTGAAATGTTCCGGCTTTTCGAAACGAATGGACTTTACGCTCTTGGTCCTCTTTATGACCTTGACTGCCCGGGAGAGGAATTTCATTCACTTCACCTATGAATTGAATTGATCTATATCTATCTTCAAAACTAATAAATGCTTGGGCGAGGAATGGATCATCGATAGGCTGTCACGATCCGAGAGGGATTCAAAATGGCAGAGAAAGAGGAAAAGGAAGAAAATGAGCAGATGGTCAATGAAGAGGATGAGCAAGGCAATATCTTAGTTTATCCGGCATGGTCAAAGAAGAATGCTCCCAAGGATAAGCAGAACAAATGGGAAGTTCCCATTTATATGTAAGGGCGCATTGCTTTATTCTGTTTCTCGGATCCAGACGGGATTAAGGCCAATATTAATCCATGCAGGCTGTTTTTCAGTGGACTCCGCCGCAGCCAATGAGGCTCCCTCAACACCGGGGGGTCGGGGCAGAGTGCAGGCAAGCCGTAAGAGGTTCGTGACATATTATGATTGATTTGGCTCCTCGCTATTTAGTGTGGGTGGACTGAATCAGAAATTCTCGGTGCTTCTGTGGTGAACCGCGATGCACTGACCCAACCACAGAGGCACAGAGGAACAGAGGCTATAATCTCTGCCTGACCTCACTCACATCATTCAGCGAAGAGCCATTGATTTTCTCAGCAGGATTCGGATGAATTGCGAGCTTGAAGAAAGCGATTGCTACAGCAGGAGAAGCATGTAGCAGGTGCATGGACCGTACTCGAATACCAGGATTTCCAGGAATCTGCACCATACATTTATATCGTTGAATGACGAGCAATTAGCGGGCAAAAGTCGACCACAACCATTACGGCCAATTTTCCTCCTACCTCGTTAGAGATCGACTTTGCCCAACCCTCCTATAAAGAGAGCAAAACTCATCCCAGGAAATCTTTATCCATTTCAAAAAGATGAATCCCCAATCCAGCAAAGATCAAAAGACCAAATGATGACCAAATAAAGATTGTAGGCCTCTGCAATCATTCCGGGCTTCTTGCTCGGAGGATGCAAAGGACCTATTTTTATCTGCTTATCTGACTGTTCAGAGGTAAGCTCGTCTCTCCTTTAAACCCAGCCGCGGGTCTTCATGGCATCGACCACCCTGGCCACGGCCACAGTGTAGGCTGCCTGACGCATGTTGATATTGTACTGTCTGGAGGCAGCCAATACTCCCTGGTAGGCCATGGTCATCCTCTCGTCCAACCTTTGATAGACCTCTTCGAATGACCAGCAGTAGCGCATGATGTTCTGTACCATCTCAAAGTAGGAGACGGTGACTCCGCCGGCATTGGCCAGGAAGTCGGGGATGACATGCACCTTGTTATTGAAGAGGATCTCATCTGCCTCCGGTGTGGTGGGGCCGTTGGCCAGCTCCAGAATGATCTTGGCCTTGATATTTCCAGCATTCTCCTTGGTGATCACGTTCTCCAGAGCGGCGGCAATGAGAATGTCCACATTGAGCTCCAGGAGCTCCTCATTGCTTATCCTCTTGGCATCGGGTATGCTGGCCACAGTACAAGTCTCCGCCTTGACGCTTGATGCCTCCGCCGGCTCTATTCCTGCCGGATTGAATGCTCCGCCCTTGGAGTCGCTAACCGCGACAACCTTGCTGCCGAAAAGCTCCTTGGCCAGGCTGTGAGCATAGCTGCCGGCATTGCCGTACCCTTGAATGGCAATTGTGGCCCGGGAGAGATCAATTCCTAATTCCCTTGCCGCCTCCCTCAGGGCATACATGCCTCCCCGGGCAGTGGCATCGCTTCTGCCACAGGAACCGCCCACGCACAGAGGCTTGCCGGTAATGCAACCGAAGTTGTTCGAGCCGGTCAATTTTGAGTATTCATCCATCATCCAGGCCATCATCTGGGGTGTGGTGTAGACGTCCGGCGCAGGAACGTCCCTCTCCGGTCCGATGTTCTGCCAGACCATATCCACATAGCCCCGGCAGAGCCTCTCCTGCTCCCCAGTGGAGAGCTCCTTGGGATTGCAGATCACTCCACCTTTGCCTCCGCCCAGGGGCAGGCCGAGAAGGGAGGTCTTCCAGGTCATCCAGGCAGCTAGAGCCCTCACGGTATCAATGGTCTCATCCGGATGGTATCTTATGCCGCCCTTGCAGGGGCCCAGAGCATCGTTATACTGAACCCTGTATCCCTGAAAGATCTTTATGCTGCCGTCATCCATGCGCACGGGAATCGATACGTGAAACTCTCGCCTGGGGTGGCGGAGGAACTCATGCACTCCAGGATCGAGGTTTAGGATCTTGGCACAATCATCAAGCTGTTTTTGAGCTATCTCAAAAGGATTCGATTTGGTCATTATATTGCATCTCCATTAAGTATTTTCCCGAATCTTAATTTTTATGACCTGGTGGAGGGAGGTGTCCATCGTTCCCTATTTAAGTATTATGGGTCAAGTTTTTAAGTGATGGAGAAGGGCGGAATTGAGTTGTCGGCCTATTTAAAGATTTGCTATAATTAAATTGCAGATAAGAAATAGAGAAATAACGGACGAATTGAGTTGATATGAAGCTATATGAATGCGAAATTGTGAAGAAATCATAAATAATCTTAAAAAATTTACTATGAAAGTTCATAATCCTTGCCCCCTGCAGGGTATGGTACCTCGCAGGAATATATGTTCCGCCGAGCCAACAGGCTTATGAAAAGATATGAAAGGATCGCAAATAGAGATATTAATGGCGCCAAATAAAATCGCGCCATAGCGAGAAGGAAGACGCAGATGAGTATAATCATAGTGGATTATGGAATGGGAAACCTATTTTCCATATACAACGCCCTGGAGTATGTGGGCGGCAATCCCAAGATTGCCCGCGATCCAGGGGAGTTGGCCGGGGCGAAGGGCATAGTTGTCCCGGGTGTGGGGGCCTTTGGCAGCTGCATGAATCAGCTCTCTCGATTCTCAGACTCGCTCTTATCATGCTTCCAAGAGGGAGTGCCGATGCTGGGCATATGCGTTGGCATGCAGGTGCTCTTCCAGGAGAGCGAGGAGAGTCCGGGCGCGCCGGGTCTGGGCTGGATAGAGGGAAAGGTTGTGCGCCTGCCGGATGGAGTGATGATTCCCCAGATGGGCTGGAACAGCCTATACATCAAGCACCGGGTGGAGATTTTTGATGGCATCAGTGAGGGGGACATGTTCTACTTCGTCCATTCCTACTACGGCCAGCCGAGGGACAAATCGGTTATAGCCGCCACCACAGATCATGGAGTGGAATTGGCAGCTGCGGTCCATAAGGATAACCTCTTTGCCACCCAGTTTCATCCCGAGAAATCAGGGCCAAAGGGCCTTAGAATCCTGAAGAACTTCGTGAGGTCTACCATATGCTAGCTAGAAGGATCATTCCCTGCCTGGACTGCGACCTGGGAGTCCCCGGAGGCAGAGTGGTCAAGGGAATTGAGTTCAAGCAGATCAGATATGCCGGAGTCCCCTGGGAGCTGGCCGATCAGTACTATCAGGATGGTGCGGATGAGATCGTCTTTTTGGATATAACTGCATCCAGTGACCGGCGGGAGACCATGACCAGTGTGATAAAGAAGACATCGCTCTCGGTTTTTGTGCCCCTGGCCGTGGGCGGGGGGATAAGCAGCCTGGCGCAATCAAGGGAGGTCTTCAACGCTGGTGCGGATAAGGTCACCGTTAACACCTCCGCCCTAAAGCGACCGGATCTCATCAGCGAGATCGCCGGTAGATATGGAAATCAGGCCGTGGTTTTAGCCATAGATGCCAAAAGGCGCTATTCCCAGGAGGATGGCCGGAATATGGTACAGACGGAAGAGGGGCCCTGCTGGTTTGAATGCTCCTATTATGGCGGCAGGGAGTTCACCGGAATTGACGCCATCGACTGGGCCAAAAAGGCCGTCTCCCTGGGAGCAGGAGAGATCCTTCTCACCAGCATGGACAGAGACGGCACCAAGCTTGGGTTTGACATACCCCTCACCGCTGCTGTGGCGAGAATGGTCCGGGTGCCTGTGATCGCCTCGGGGGGATGCGCAAATCCCGAGCATATGCTGGAGGTCTTCCAAAAGACCGATGCCTCTGCAGCTTTAGCGGCCAGCATCTTCCACTTCCAGGAATGCAGCATCAGAGACGTCAAGACATATCTAAGGAAGAATGGGGTGAATGTGCGATTATGATGCAATTGATTGGGATGAGAAGGATTGCGAAAGGATGATCGCTGCGCAAGATTTATCCGTGTTCTGGAGGTGATGGCGACGAGGTGGATGATCGGAGATGAGATACATTGAGCTCTCAAGGGCCCCCTGTAATCAGACCCTGGAGATTCATTCCGTGAACGGTGAGTATGGCTGGGAGAGGAGGTTTGAATCCATGGGAATAAGAAGAGGCAGCCGTGTGCGCAAAATAACCTGCCATCCCTTTGGCGGACCGGTGGTAATCGAGCTTAACGGATCGAAGATCTCGCTTGGACGGGGAATAGCAGCAAAAATAGAGGTTGAGGTGCTCTCATCTCCCCCAGTTAAGAGGCAGATCTGAAATCCTCATCCCCGATCGAGCAATAATTGAATCCTGGATAATTTATGTTGATATGAGCTGCTTGAGCCTCTGGATGCTCTCCATGGCCTGAGCGGACTCATGCAGCTTCTCTTCCTCGAAATGTTTTATGACCTCTTCAATGCCTGCTTTCAATGAGTAGACCTTCATCGGTCTTCCTTTGCCCTCGCGTTTAATCTCCTTCTCCTCTATCCAGTTGTTGTCGCGCAGGGTTCTCATGGCAATGCTCACCTCTGGCTGCCTGAGGTCTGAGCCCATCTCTATCTCCCTTGAGGAGGCCTCATCCACATTTGCCAGAAATGTGATAAGGGTTGCTACGTTTCGGGGCACTCCAAGGGAGCGGAGCGTCTCCACGAATTCCATGTCCTTGTCATCCAGGATCTTTACTGTCGACTCTCTCATAATCGTCACCATATTTTTCAGGTCACTAATACTTAATGATATAAATAATTTGTTTTGAAAGGCTTGGTCTTTTAATTTTACTTATTTAGACTAATACTTTAGATAATAAGTCAAAATGCAGCTGATATTCGCATTTAGATGGTTATTTAGGATAAAATAAGCCTGATTAGGAATTTATAATCACGATGATTTTTTGAGGGGATGATATCCCTCAAAAATTAAAGCCGTTTTTTTGCCATTCTTGCGAAAGCAACTACAAAATAGAGTTAAATAATTAATTTAGGGAGAATAATTTAGTATAAGTTTGAAAATTTTTTTATAATCGTAATTTATTCGTCCCGATATAGATATATCTCGTAAGGTCCTTTGGTTCTCTATGATAGCCATCGAGATTGACAAAAGGGATCTGGATGAGCTGACAAAGACTGAGGTTAAAAACCTACCGGGGGCACTTTTTGCCGGTGCCAGTCCTCTTCTTAAGCCCTTTATGAAAAAGCTGGAAGCTCTTTTGCCCCAGGAGAATAAGGGCCGGGGGGATAGCTATGTGCTCTGTGCCCTTCATTCTCATATAGATGAGGTGCATGCCGACGAGAGTCAGATCGTTGTCAAAAGCAGCGATGAAGTCGTCAAGATTCGTCGCGAAGAGCTGGCAAAGCTGATGGATGAGAGATATCCGACCACTGGCCACCAGCGGCTCAACCTGCCCGGACTGCTGTTTTTGCAGAGCGGCCCGGCACTGCAGTCCGCCAGCGCCATGATCCTCCGCCGGGAGCATAAATTGCGCATCCCCGATGGCCGCCGGACCATGCGCTACATCTTCCATATGGGCGTGGTGACGCTCGATGCGGATAAAGAGAAGATAAAAATCGGCTTTGACCTGGAGAGGCTGCCAAAAAAGGCAGATGGCACCTCCACCCTGGAATAAGCCAAAGCCATATTCAGAATCCAGATCCTTTGGAGCCTGGCAACTATGTTATCAGGTGGCGCAACTCCCAGAGAAGCTTGGGATTCAACCGGAAGAGCACCCGCAAGAGGCCAGGCAGATCCAATTTGGATATGTCCTCCTTTGCCAGGGAACCGATCAGCATATTGAGATCTTTGTCGGTCAGCTTTACGAAGAACTCCTTGAACTCCAGGCTGCGAGCCAGGTGCCTGCCTATGCCCTCTCGCCAGCGTTCCTCATACTCTCGAAGCCCCTCTTTCGTGACGTTGCCTGCGGCAACAGCTTTTGCTGCCACCCCTCCGGCGATGACGCCTGCCTCCATGGCATTGAGAATCCCCCCTCCAGTCAGTGGATCGGTCTGGCGGGCGGCATCTCCAACCAACATAACGCCGTCAGCAGTGGCCGACTGGATGGGCCCGGAGCAGGGATCTCCTCCTACCACCATCTCCACTATCTTGCCATTGGGAAAGTGCTTTTTTGTAAATTCCCGCAGCAGACGGATGGCTTCACCGGGCCTGGATCGGCTTCCAAGGACTCCCAGTCCGACGTTGGCCAGCTTCTCCCCTTTGGGAAAGGACCAGGCGTACCCTGAAGGAGCAATGCTGTTTCCCAAGTAGAACTTGGTGTAGTCATCATCGATTCCCGGATCCAATACCAGAAACTGGGCGCAGGATTCGATGTCCTTGAGGTTGAGCGTGGTGTCAATACCCGCCCAACGGCCTACCTTTGACTCTACGCCATCCGCACCGATGATGATCGGGGCTTCGATTTTCAGAGGATCTCCCACTTGAATGGCATTAACGCCATAGGGAACACCATCATTCATCAGAAGGCCGGCGGCGCGAGTCTTGACCAGCACTCGGGCCCCGGCGCGGGCGGCTTGCATAGCCAGGGCCCGGTCGAAGACCTTTCTCTCTAAAACGTAGCCAACCTCGCTTCCGCTCCTATCCTCGGACATGACTATGCTGCTTCCGTCTGGAGAGTAGATCTTGGCGCCCTTCACCTCAGAGGCGATCCACTCCGCCTCTGGCTTGACCATCTTGCATAAGGCCCTCTTGCCCACCCCCTCAGCGCAGCGAACGGGATCGCCGATCTCCTGGCGCTTCTCCAGCAGGACCACATTCAGGCCTGCCTCTGCCGCCGTCTTTGCGGCCATTGAGCCGCCTGGGCCCGCTCCAACCACTATCACATCGCATTTCATGCCTCGACCTCTAGCGCTCCCACCGGACATATCTTGGTGCAGATGCCGCACTCTTTGCAGTCTGCGGAAATCTCCAGCCAGGTCTCCACCAGCTCCAGGGCACATGTCGGGCATACGCTGACGCAGGCACCACAGTAGCAGCACTTGTATCTGTTGACGGTAAGCAATAAATCACATCCATTTTAATATTTTATTTCAAAGTCATTATAGCCTTTGGCCTCGATCTCCGAGAGCTCCATTCCCAAGACCACGGAACCGGAAGGACCGGACTTCATAGCCTTGAGCATCTCTCCCACCTGTCGTCTCTCTCCCTCCAGCACCGCCTCCACTCCGCCCCCGGGAATATTTCGCACCCATCCATTGATTCCCAGGGATTTGGCTCGGTCACGGGTATAGGCGCGATAATAAACACCCTGCACCCGGCCAGAAACCCTGACGTGCACCGACATCATCTATTTTGCCCCAGTCACAAGATCCTCTAAAGCCTGACGCTGATCCTTGGCTTTAATGATTCCCGATGCCAGCAAGACGCCCTCCGATCCCAGGTCCAGAGCGCTTCTCAGATCCTCGCCATGGGTTATCCCCGCGCCGCAAAGGACCCCCACACGAGGGGCGATTTTCTTGACCGCGCTGACAGAATCGCTAACCACGTTGGGATTGGCCTTGGATACCGGAATTCCGCTTCCTATGAGCTCTGGAGGCTCCACTGCCACATAATCAGGTTCAAGAGCTGCCGCAGCCCTGGTGGTGGCCACGTTGTTGGTGCAGATGATGCTCGCGAGGCCAAGATCCCGGCAGGCGGAGAGGGAGGCTTCCATATCGGCCAGCTTGATCCTTCTCTCCGAGTGGTTTATGAGTGAACCTCTCGCACCTGCTGCTTTTATGGAAGCGGCGGTCACGTGTCCGGTAAATCCGCCATAGCCAACGCCATCTACATGCTGGGCATAGACCGGAATTTTTACCTCACGAGATATGGCATGGATGTCTGCCGTCTGGGGTGCCACTATCATCTGCACAGAATAGTCCCTGGCGATATCCTCGCAGATCTCGGCCAGGCGCAGAGCCTCCGGGCCTGTAGACTCACGGTAGGTCTTGAAATTGAGCACAATTATGGTCATATTCTTCCTCGGCTTCCGGTGCGATCTCAGTGGACATATAAATTTTGGCTGCAATCGTCTCTTATGTCGCGATAGCACTTCTCATAAACATGCTCTGCAGCGCATTCGCCACAGGTTTTCATCATCATCTTCCCTTTAAATATGAAAGCGATCAAAGGCAGCATTCCCCTCTCTTCTCTATGGATCAGGTGATAGATCAGTCCCTCAGGCTGGGAGTAGTCGAGGATCACCGGCTCTATTTCTCTGTGCTCAATGATGAATCTCTCAAGGACCGGGTAGCAGCGCTGGCAGATGGCGCAGTCCTTCCTGCCGATAAATAGCAGCACCAGCCCCTCTCTCTTTTCAATTTCCCCTGCCAGGGCCATGGCCGGCCCATAAGAATCCTCCAAAAATGTGGATACGATCTCCGATACCTCGTCTGAGGATAGCAGATATTTTCTAGACAGCTCCAGGCTTATCTCTTCCTGCTTTGCGGCGATGAAGTCCTCTGCCAGGGAGATAAGATCCATGGAAGGGGAAACGTCATTCATCTTCGCGGGGGTATGATCCTTCTAGGGGATTAATTTTTCTTATAGATCATGAATTACTTTGATCCTGAGCTTGGAGAAGTCCTCTTTGATCTCCACCAAAAAGCCCATGCCATCGAAGATCTCCTCTAATTCCTTGAGGACGAACTTCTTGGGGGCATCCGATCCGAAGATCAGAGTGAACTCGTTCTTGCCGGTCTTATTCATGGTAAATAGGTTGCAGATCTCCAGCCGCCGGAGGATGGTCTCTGCATTGAAGAGCTTGTGCTTGAACTGCTCGGCATGGGCCCGGCTGACCTCTTTATGCAGGCTCCAGAACTTCTCTTTATCAGGATGCGTCTCGATGAAGCTCAAGAACAGTATCCAGTGGTCAATATCAAGGATGACATGCTCCCCGGCAGAGAGCATCTCTGCATGGGTGTAGACCTTGTTGTCCTCCGCATATTCAAAGAGCAACTTATGTTTGCCAAAGAACTTCAGAGACTCTCGCATCAGCTCGCTCTGGGACATGTTCGAGTCCTCTTTCATCTTCTTGAACAGGCCAGCTGTCTCTTCGTCCAGTGCTATGGTGATCCTTTCCGGCGACTTCATTTCATCCTCTGCGATATTCCTGCTAAATTGCTGCTCGCCACGGTTCAATGCTTCTGCCAACATCTTCGTGCTTATGCTATATTACCTTTATCTGGCATTAGCTTTTTATATCCATATCGGAAAAGGGTTTCCTTTGCACTACTATTTATTTATTGCTGAACAGGCCCTTTCATCATGCGCACCGATATTGTTATATTCAAAAGAGATGTGAAAACCTCACATGGACTCTTGGATGAATGATAGGGAAAGATATTCTGCAAAGGATAAGAATAAGCTGGAGAAGGGATCTGGTTTTGTCAAGATCTGGACGCTTCTAAGCAACTGGGTCTACAGGGTAATATCCTGGTAGCACGCCCTTTTCTGCGGGCAATCGATACAGGGAAAGTATATTTTTTTTATAATTTTATATAATATATTTTAATAAAATATTATGGGCTCAGATCAACAGGTTAAAAAAACTGTGCGGCCAGGAAGGCCAGAACCCGCAGCACCCTGAATGGGTCGCTCTTCTCATCCCTCGCCCGCTGGGCCGCCTGGATCATTATATTCGACTCCTCGCTATTGAATCGGAAAAACTCTATGTCTCAGCGCATCTTTCCATGAAAACACACCTCAAAGATCCAGGAGTTGGCAGGCCACACGAGATTCCCTTCTGGCAATATTATTCTGCCTTTTCCATTTTGCTCTTCAAGGCAAGGAGCTCACGATACATCTCCTCTAGTGCTCTATTCTGAGCGGCAAAATTGTCCAAGACAGCTTTGGACTCTTCCTCTGCGCGAAGATTCATTAGATAATCATTATGAGCTTTTAGGCGATCCTGGCGATTTTGGCTCATCAGGATTAAAGACGCGGTGTAGGCAGACTGCAATGAGAAGATCAAGTTCATGAAGATGAACGGATAGGGATCCCAGGCTTGCATGTAGGCAGTTACATTGAGCAGCACCCAAACTGCCACAAGAATCGATTGTGCGAGTATGAATCGCCATGACCCCAAGTTCCTGTAAACCCAATCGGCAAACTTCTCTCCTTGACTGGATGGGCCAGGATCCATATCACTCAGCTCTTGAACAGGAGGATGATCATGCTTGAACGGTTCGGGAAATTCTAGTTTTCTCAAATTTTAACCCTCTGAAAAGTCCATATATGATTGGACAGCATTATATGCATCGACTAATGTGGCCTGTTATATGTTTTGAGAGATCGCTGCATAGCGCAGCCCTGCTCTTGCCTGCTCGGGACATAGCCACGATCCTGCGAAAGGATTAAATCACGGATTTCTCAGACATCTCGCAAGCCACCGCAACGACTTTAAATAGATAGAGTCCACCTGAGGGGCCAAAGTGAAAAAATGCCATTAATTGATATTCAATTAGCTGTGTCAGGCTTGGATTCTAGAACTCTGGAGCAGGCGGGGATCATTGCAAACTTCTTGGCTGGCTTCCTTCTGGCCTCAGATTATTTACTTTTTAATGATAAAATAAATAAAATAAATGAATATTTAGAGCTTTATTTATCAAAAAGATACAATAGGTTTTCTAAGAGAGTTAAGAATTATTCAAAATGGAATAGACGTTTTATATTTACTCTACTTTTCTTGGTTATTTCACTGTCTGTTTATCAATTCATATCTAATTCCGCGACCAGCTTGCTGGATTACATGACATACTACTATGGCTTTGCAAAACTTGTTCTCATACCATTACGCAGAGTGCTCCTTGTATCTTTATCGATCCTGGCAGTGATGTTCATTCTCCTGTTCATCGCTCGATCCACACCAAAGAAGATGATTGGCGCATTCGCTATTTTGCTCTTTATGTTTGGGAATATATTGCTCTTTCTCAGCACCGTCATTGAGTAGCTGAAATTGGCTGAGACAGAACCATACCTCGCATATTTGGAGCGAGAGAAGAAGAGGCTCCTCGCTATGTAGTATGGATGAACTTGAATCGCAAATTCTCTGTATCCTTTTGCCCCTGTGGTGAACCGCTATGCTCTGACCCAACCACAGAGGAACAGAGACTATAACCGCTGCCGTACCTCACCCAAATAATTCAGCAAAGAGCCATAAACCACAAAGCACACAAAGACCGCACCAAGGATTATTGGGCTATCAAGAACTGGATTACCTTTGCGAGGCCTTTGTGATCTTTGTGCTCTTTGTGGTTAATATCCGTTATCTGCAATCCAATCAAACCACAGAGGCGCATAGGAACAGATGGCTGTTCTCAGCCGCGCCTGACCCACATAATTAAGCGAAGAGCCGAAGAAAATATTGCCTCATAGAATAAAAGCAAGCCAGGTGGCAGCCTCCTGCCATTCTCCTCTACTGCTCCGCCATCCTCTCGTATATCCGCTCCATCATCGGAATGGGCGATACGGCATTCATATCCATTCCCAGATCGTCCGGCCCCAGGCCCAGTGCGATGCCCACCAGCTGGGTCACATAGAGAACTGGAATCCCTATCTCCTCGCCATACCTCTGTTCCACCGACCTCTGCTTGGTATCCAGCATGAACTGGCACAGAGGGCAGACGGTGATGATGACCTCCGCTCCCGCCTCCTTGGCGTCTTTCAGGATTCGATAGGCGGTCTCATTGGCAGCCTCCTCCTTGGGCATGAATATCGGCCCGCCACAGCAGAAGGTCTTCCGCCGGAAGTCAACAGCGTCCGCCTGCAGAATCCGGATCAGCTTCTCCAGGACAACGGGATACTCCGGGCTGTACACCCCAGGAGGACGTGAGAGGAGGCAGCCATAATAAGCAGCTACCTTCAGCTCCTTTAAAGGAACCACAATCCCCTGGTCATCCTTCTCCAGAACCTCGAGGATCACATCCAGAGCGTGCCGAATCTTCGCTCCTTTGTACTCCTTCTCCAGGACGGAATTCACTTTGGCTCTGATCTCCACATCCTCCAGCTTCATGGCCGCCGCCCTGAGGTTGCTGTAGCAGATGGAGCAGGAGGTCACTATATCCAGCTCGGTCTGGGACATGTTCCGGGCAGCAAGCCCCGTGGCCACCATCTCATTGGAGACGTGAGTTGCCCCGCAGCAGTTCCAATCCTCCAGCTCCTCCAGCTCGATTTCAAGGCTCGAAAAGACCGCTCTGGTTGACCTGTCCATCTCCTTTCCCGTGGAGAGAGAAACGCAACCCGGATAGTAAGCCAGCTTCATTTGCCCAACTCCTCCATAATCCTCTTGACCTCATCCTTTCCTTTTACCTGCTCTCTCTCCAGGGTTATCTTGCCCCGGGGGAGAAGCTCCAGGCCCACCTTCATGGACTGAACAGTCCCTTGGGGATAGAAGAGCAAGAACTCGCCGATGAGAGGAAGCTCGCTTATCCGACCGTATTCCTCGATCTGCTTATTGAAGAGGTGGTCGTAGTTCTTTCCAGGGCTTTCTATCTTCTCCCTGTCCGCCAGCTCCTTCAGAGCGGACACGACCATCTTCGGCCTTATTCCCCGGGGACAACGCACAGTGCACAATAGGCAGGATGTGCACAGCCACAGAGTCTCATTGTGCAGGGCCTCCTCCCGTCTGCCCTCCAGACAGAGCTTGACCAAATTTCTTATGCTCGGGTTCATAAGATGAGCCGTGGGGCAGCTGGCCGAGCAGGTGCCGCACTGAATGCAGGTCCTGACCTTCTCTCCTGCCAGCCTTAATACCTCGTTCTTGAAATCCTCTTCGATTGCCGTGGCCATTACACTGCCCCCGCGTTCTCTTCTCTTGCCTTCTTCCTCTTCTTTTCAGCCTCGTGGAGCCTCTCTACAATCTTCTGGCTCGCCTTATCCGGCGGCTCGTTCTCCATGATCTGACGGATCTTGGGCTTGGCCAGCATTGGCACCAGCGGCTTTAAGGCTTCATCCACCATCTTCAGAAGCTCGGGATCCACCTTCGGCGCCTCCGGAGCGGGCAGGGGCGTCCTATCGATCTTGGGCGGGACCACAGCGCCGCTCACATCCGGTATCTTCCGCTCGCCGGTCAATATGGTACGAATCGCCTCCTTCCACTCCTCTGCCCAGGGGGTCTCCTTTACCTCCGTATGGCTGACCTCAGTCCTCTGCACATCAATAGCCGAGACGGGACAGGCCTTCTCGCAGGCCCCGCAGAGGATGCACTGATCTTCCACCGGAGCGGCTTTGCCCCGCTCGTCCACATACCAGCATTTGGCAGGGCAGACGTTGAAGCAGGCCAGACAGCCCAGGGGATCGCATCGAACGAGGTTCTTCTCCACCATCTTGATCTCCCCCTGGAAGGGCTTGGATATGTCCATGCCCTCATAGGGGCAGACCAGAGCGCATCTGCCGCAGCCAATACATAGGCTCTCATCGACCTTTATCTTCCCCTCGATCTTCGGCTCCTCATCAAGCTTTAGAGGCTCGCCCTCGACAGCGATCGCCTCCTCCGGACAGAGGGGGACGCACAGCCCGCAGTAGTCGCAAAGATCCTCGTCTATCAGCAGCTGCTCATAAGGCACCAGATCGCGGGGATCCCGATCCTTTTCCACTTTATCGACCAGAAGGAAGGCCTTGCAGAACCTGGCGCACCGTCCGCAGAGGTTGCACTTCTCCTGATCTATGGAGATCTTCCCTTCAATCCCCTCCCGAAGGGGTCCAAAATCCTCCCGAGTCTTGTCAAAGGTCACCTTGATCGCTTCCGTCGGGCAGACGGGCTCGCAGAGCAGGCAGGGCAGACACTTCTCATTTGGCTTCGCCTCGGCCATGAGCCTGGGATACTCCTCCCTCTCTCTGAAGTCGACCGGCTTTGGAATTGCCTTTTCTGTTGTCTCACACACATTTTCAGTCATGCTTTTGCTTCGGCAGCCTCTGCCGCCTCTGGCTCAGCCTTTTTCTCCACAACTCTCATTTCGAAGGCCTTCATTGGACAGAAGTTCACGCACATCCCACAGAATACGCAAAGATCTTGGTCTATCAACACAGGCGGCGCATCCAGGCCTTTGGCGATCTCCTTCAGCGGCCCCTCCTGCAAGGCTTTTTTGGGGCAGATGGCAACGCAAATGGAGCATCCGGCGCATTTCTTATAATCGTAATCCAGGATCTTCTCGCTATCCTTGGTCCTCTGCTTGGCCAGGATATGGGATCCTTCCACCTCCATGTCCTTCTCAATCTCCATCATGCTGCCCCTCACCTCCCTTGGCCATCGTGCTTTCCGATTGTATCTCTGCTTCCTTTGTGGCATCCTCTCCAGGCCCTTTTCTCCTCTTATCCAGCTCAGTTCCTATGGGGCCGATGGCCTTCAGCTCCCCGATGAACTCCCTCAGATCCTGAGCATAGATCTCGCCCTCGCTGGCCGCACACCAGACGATCTTGACCCTCCCCGGATTTATGCCGATCTTCTCCAGGACACCCTTCAATACATTCACCCTCTGCAGAGCCTGGTAGTTCCCATCATGGTAATGGCATTCGCCTATGCGGCAGCCGGCGATGAGCACTCCATCCGCCCCTCGCCGTAAGGCCTCCAGGACGAAGCTGGGATCCACCCGCGCCGAACACATCACCCGGATGTTGCGGGCATTGGTGGGATACTGAATGCGAGAGGTACCGGCGAGATCGGCGGCACCGTAGCTGCACCAGTTGCACAAAAATGCGATGATAAGGGGAAACTCCTTCTTCACCTCGGTCGCCGCTCTGATCTGGGCCAGGATCTGCTCATCTGAGAAGAGTCGCATCTTGATGGCATCCACTGGACAAGCGGCAGCACACGACCCACAGCCTTTGCAGGCTGCCTCGTCCACATAAGCCGGGCTCTTCACAGAGATGGCCTTCTGAGGGCAGACATCGACGCACAGCTTGCACTTGATGCACAGATCGGGATCCACATAGGCTGATGTGGGCTCCAGATCCAAGAATCCCTTCTGCAATAGCCTTATGGCCTTGGCGGCGGCAGCACTGCCCTGAGCTATGGATATGGGGATCTCCTTGGGCCCGGAGGCGCACCCGGCGATGAACACCCCATCGATATGAGCCTCTACCGGCCTCATCTTGGGGTGAGCGATCTCAAAGAACCTGTCCGGCCTGCGGGAGAGGCCGAGAAGGTTGCCCAGGACGTCCGCGCTCTTATCCGGCTCCAGGCCCACGGATAGGACAGCGATATCGTGCCGGACCCTCTTTATCTCTCCAGTCTGGGTGTCCTCAAAGCGGAGATAGATATCGCCATCAACCTCCTCGATGCTGGATACGCGGGCGCGAACGAAGTTTATCCCCAGCATCTGAGCCCGCACATAGAACTCCTCATAACCTTCTCCGCATGCTCTGATATCGATATAATAGATGGTGATATCCGAGCCGGGGTACTTCTCAGCGATCAGCTGGGCATTCTTCAGCGAGGCCATGCAGCAGATCCGAGAGCAATATATGTTGCCGACTGTGGCATCTCTGGAGCCGACACACTGCAAGAAAGCTATGGACTGGGCGACCTGGCCCGTGCTCGGCCGGACAACCTCGCCCTTGGTCGGGCCGGAGGCATTGAGCATCCTCTCCATCTGCAGAGTGGTGACGACATCCCTGAGCCTGCCAAAGCCGTACTCCTCCTTCCGGGCAGCGTCAAAGGGCTGCCATCCAGTGGCCACGATTATGGCCCCCACATTGATCGTGAAGTGCTCGACAACCTGATCCAGCTTGACCGCCTGGGTGGGGCAGGACTCCACACACCGGCCGCAGCCGATGCATGCCTTGGGGTCTACGCATGCCGACAGAGGAACGGCCTGTGGATAGGGCACATAGATGGCTTTTCTCTTGCCGATGCCAAAGTCGTACTCATTGGGCACCTCCACTGGACAGACGTCTGCGCATTCGTTTATGCAGCCTTTGCAGAGGACGGGGTCCACATAGCGCGCCCGGTGAACTCCAGATACTGTGAAGTTGCCCACGCTGCCCTCCACCCCCAGGACCTCGGAATAGGTGTAGAGGGTGATATTGGGATGGTTGAAGACCTCGGACATCTTGGGGCCCAGAACGCAGATGGAGCAGTCGTTGGTGGGAAAGACGTCTGTGAGCAGGGCCATGTAACCGCCGATGGTCGGCCGGCGTTCCACCAAAAACACATGAAAGCCCGCATCCGCCAGGTCCAGGGCGGCAGCGATCCCGGCCACGCCTCCTCCTACTACCATCACATCCTTGTTAACCGGTATCTGCTCCTGCTCTAAGGGCTGCAGGAGGGCGGCCTTGGCCACGGCCATTGATATCAGGTCCTTGGCCTTCTCCGTGGCCATGGCTGGCAGGTCCATGTGCACCCAGGAGCAATGCTCCCGGATGTTGGCCATCTCCAGCATATAGGGGTTCAGCCCGGCCTTGGCAATGGCCCGGCGAAATGTGGGCTCATGCAGTCTGGGCGAGCAGGCGGCCACCACGATCCTATCTAGCTTATATTCAGCAATATCCTTTTGAATCTGCTCCTGCCCAATATCCGAGCAGGAGAACTGCAGATCTCTGGCCACGGCCACATCAGGCAGCTTCTCGGCGAAGCTCTTCAGCTCTTCAATATCCAAGACGCCGGCGATATTCAGGCCGCAATGACATACATAAACACCAATGGGCATGGACTTCAGGTAGTATGATCTCCTTAATTCACTTAAACCTATGCAAGGGAAAAAAAGCCATTTGTCAAAAATTTTCTATGAACTTCTGGGGTTTCAGCGATTCTTGCTCCCCAGGCAGAGGTTCGAATGTCCGCGGGTCGAGCAGGATTGTGTTCTGACAGTAGCTGCAGATCGTCTCCAGGAAGATTCCCTTTTCCAGGGCAGAGTCCACCTCATCCTGGTCGGTCAGATACTGGGTCATCTCCTCTCCACATTGGGGGCAGACCACCCGAAGCCACTCCAGACGGCTCAACTCCCGGATGCTTTTGATCAAGATGCCTATGGCATCGGCAAAACTCTCCCTTCTGAAGGGTAAAGCTCGCAATTGATCGATCAGAAAAGGAAGCTGAGCGCCCTCCTCTTGCAAGGGAATGATCAGTTGGTCAATGCCCCTGGCCAGACCTATCTCCTGGCAGAGGGTTGGAGAACGACTTCCCTTCCGGGTTGCCAGAGCCACCAGGCACTCGGAGTTCCTTATGGCAAAGGACACCCTATCGGCAAGAGAGATAGCAGGCGATTGATTGTACAGGGCGACATAGCTTTCCAGGCCCACCCGCCCCAGCGCTAGCGAGAGCCGCAGAGCCAGGTCTTCATCATCCGGATCGTAGGAAATGTAAACTTTAGAGATCATCCAATCATTACGCCTTTAACTTTTCTATCTTCACAGCGCATGCCTTGTACTCCGGAGTCTTCGCCTGAGGATCAAGAGCGGCATTGGTCAGAAGGTTGGTCAAGACATCCTGGTAATGGAACGACATGAAGGCCATGCCGCGGGAGGACTTGTCTGTAACCCTAGCTTTGGTCTTAACAGAGCCCCGCCTGGAGCTGACAACAACCGTCTCTCCGTCCTCGATCTCGAGTTCTCTGGCATCGGCAGGGCTTATCTCTATGGCCTCCTCCGGCCATACCCACATTATTCCTTTGGATCGCCTGGTCATGGATCCGCAGTTGTAATGCTCCCTTCTCCTGCCGGTGGTGAGGATCAAGGGATATTCCGCATCGGTCTGCTCAGCGGGGTACTTGTGCTGTACGGCATTGAACCTTCCCAGGCCGCAGCTGAAGCTCTCCGCATGCAGGGTCTCTGTTCCTGGATGGTCAAGGGACGGTATGGGCCACTGCAGCCCGCCGTCATCCAGCCGATCGAACTTCACTCCAGCAAACATCGGCGCCAGTGAGGCGATCTCGTCCATGATATCCGAAGGGTGGCCGTAGCTCATCGGATAGCCCATCCTCTGGGCGATCTGGCAGATCGTCAGCCAGTTCTCCTGGCCGCATAGTGCTGGTATCGCTTTTCGCACCCTTTGAATGCGCCGCTCGCCGTTAGTGAATGTTCCGTCACACTCGGCAAAGCTGGCTGCGGGCAGGATGACGTCTGCAAACCTGGTGGTCTCAGTGGGAAATATCTCCTGCACTACCAGGAAGTCCAGGGACTCCAGAGTTGATCTCACCCGGTTGGTGTCGGGCTCGGTATGGGCGGGGTCCTCTCCCAGGATGTAAAGGCCGCGGATCTCCTTTCCCGGATTGCGCTCTATCATCTGGGTGGAGGTCTGGCCGGGGACAGAAGGCAAGGCAACCTTCCAGGCTTCCTCGAACTTGGACCGGATCCCAGCATCGGTTACCGGCTGGTAGCCGACATGGACATTGGGAAGAGCCCCCATATCGCAGGCTCCCTGGACGTTGTTCTGGCCGCGCAGAGGCATGATGCCAGTCGAGCGGCGGCCAACGTTTCCAGTGAGCATTGCCAGGTTGCCCAGGGACATCACATTGGAGGTTCCAGTGGTGTGCTCAGTTATGCCCAGGCCGTAGATGATCATCGCTTTATCGGCCCTGGCATAGAGCCGGGCGGCCTCGATGATATCCTCTACGGCCACTCCGGTGATCTGGGATGCCCTTTCAGGCGGATACTCCTCCACCGTCTTTTGCAGGTTCTCAAATCCCATGGTGCGCCGGTCTATGAAATCCCGGTCCTCCAGCCCTTCTTTAAGGATCACATTCATCATTGCATTGATCAGGGCGATGCTTGTTCCAGGTTTCTGGTTGAGCCAGACCGATGCCCTGTCGACCAGCTCGATTTTGCGGGGGTCAGCGACGATTATCTTCGCACCATTTCTGGCTGCCTTGATTATCTTCAGGCTGACTACGGGGTGGGCTTCAGTGGTATTGGAGCCGATGATGAAAAGGACATCGGCGTCTTCAATCTGGTTAAAGGAGTTGGTGGCTGCTCCGCTGCCAAAGCAGGCGGCAAGACCGGTCACTGAGGGGGCATGGCAGACCCTGGCGCAGTTGTCCACATTGTTGGTTTTAAAGGCCGTCCGGGCAAGCTTTTGCACCAGATAGTTCTCCTCATTGGTGCAACGGGAAGAGGAGAGAGCCCCTAAAGAATCGGGGCCGTATCGATCTCGGATCTCTGTGAACCTCCTGGCGACCAGGTCTAAAGCCTCATCCCAGGATGCCGGCTCGAATTGACCGTTTCTCTTTATCAGAGGAGTGGTGAAGCGGTCGGGATGGTGGATGATCTCCTCCAGTCCAAAGTGGCCTTTGACGCAGGCCTGGCCCCGGTTTACCGCTCCATCCCGGCTTGGCGTGACGGATAATATTCTGTCTTCAGAGATCTTGAGATCCAGGCTGCAGCCTACGCCGCAGTAGGGGCAGATGGTGACCACGGTGCGGTCGGGCCTGATCCATTTCTCCGAACGGATGAAGAGGGCGCCGGTGGGGCAGGCGTCCACGCATGCGCCGCAGAACTTGCAGTCTGCCTCCTGCAGGGATTCGGGACCTATCCAGTGGTTGCGGTGAAAATCGGGGTTGGTAAATAGGATGCCCAGGCCGCGTACCTCGTCGCACATTCTTATACACCGGCTGCACATGATGCAGAGGTTGTAGTTGCGGTCGAAGAACGGCTCTCTTAATACCGGCATATCCCGGAAAGAGGTCTGATATCTGATCCTGTCCAAACCGGTGAAGGTGACGACCTCTTGCAGCTCGCACTGGCTGTCGTTAGGACAGTATTTGCAGCCCACTGTTACTGGAAACTTGCGCATGCACTCCCGCAGCTCGCCGCATTCGTTCTTCCTCTCGCAGAAGAGGCAGGAGGTGGGATGGTTGGTGAGGGCGAGGAGCATCTCCAGGGTATGTCGTCTCATCTCCTGGAGCTCCTCGGTGCGGGTGTGGACAACCATACCCTCGGCTGCAGGGGTATTGCAGGATAAAGGATAGTAATCCAGGCCTTCCACAGAGACGATGCAGAGCTTGCAGGAGCCTATGGGCTTCAAGTCCGGGTGGTGGCAAAGAGACGGCACATAAGAGCCCGCAATGCGGGCAGCATCGAGAATGGTGGACCCCTGGGGGACGGATACCTCTCGATCATCGATGAGCAGCTTTATTTCTGACATGTTCCCAACCGCGCCGGGACAGCGATAAGGGTTGATTGTATTTGTAGGTTGCTCTGCC
>NZ_DAKC01000069.1:33777-45183 GCF_002496465.1 Methanosaeta sp. UBA356
TGGAAGAGCGATCAGGCACCAGAGCCGCCGAAGAGAACGCGAATTTGCTTTGTGGAATCATTCTTCCGAATCGCTCAGTGGTATCGATTTGCCTCAGCAGAGGGACTTGGTTGCGTCCCCCTTTGGAACCTTCCAGCCCAGCTCTATCTTCCAGTCTTCGTATTTGAGGGATATTCTTAATTTAATTCTGTATAGTATTATATTACCTTTTTCATCTAGCTTGGCATCAAGCTCAGCAACCCGTGCGATCCTTAGGTTCCAGATGGATTTATGTGCCGTGTCGATTGCGTTTTTGGCAGCATCTTCCCAACCGATGGGGGATGATCCTACGAGCTCAATAGCTCGATAAACGCTCTCTTGAACCATAGTCAATTTTATGCCACTCAATATTGATATATCTTTCCCGCTGCAAGACGATAATTTTATAATTGAATGCGGGCTAAAATTTAAGTACCATTAATAATATCCTATGTTCTCTGAGGACAATTCTATGCTCAATCATTTTCTTTTCGGATTCAGGCTCTGCCAGGTTGTATTTCTGAGCCTGTTGATCGTACCTCTTGTCGCAGCAGGAGCTGATGAGATGAACAGCACCGACATTTCGGGATCGGTATTTCAGAATCAAGAGTTCAACTTCCAGTTCCTCCGGACCATCGGCTATACAGCAAGCGGAGGCGCAGACATCAACGAATGTCTGGACACAGCTTTTCGCATCAAAGATGGCAATGCTGAGAGCTGGTACGGCCAATGGAACAGAACTGCCGCCAGGCTGGAGAGTACTGCCGAGGAGTTCCTGGCCAGTGGACATAAGGTCAGCGCAAAGGAAGCCTTCATGAGGGCCTCGAACTACTACCGGAACGCCGGATTCTACCTGGACATCAATCCCGACGATCCGAGGATTGTGTCCACCTGGGAGAAGAGCCATGACTGCTTCATTAAGGCGGCAAACCTCTCCAGCGGCCTCATCAGGCCGGTCCGCATACCCTTCCAGAATACCACCCTCCCTGGCTACCTGTGTCTGGTGGACGGCAACGGCACCAGTAGGCCGACTCTGATCGTTCATACCGGCTTTGACGGAACTGGTGAAGAGCTCTACTTCGGGGTGGCAAAATTCGCTATCGATAGGGGATATAACGTGCTGATCTTCGAGGGGCCTGGCCAGGGTGAGATGATCCGAGTACAAGGGATGCCCTTCAGGCCTGACTGGGAGGCCGCAGTAACGCCGGTGGTTGATTTTGCCCAGAACCTGAGCGAGGTCGATCCGGATAGAATTGCCCTCATGGGAATCAGCTTCGGCGGCTACTTGGCACCGAGAGCTGCTGCCTTTGACCACCGCATTGCAGCGTGCATCGCCAATGGAGGCGTCTACGACTTCAATGCCAGCGTGATGCAAAAAGCCCCGCCTGATATGGAGGAGATCCTGAGCGACGAGAATGCGTCGCGGGAATTCGACCAGGAGATGAGCGAGTACATGAACCAGAGCATCGAGACAGGCTGGGCGGTAGAACACGGCATGATCGTTTTCGGAGCGCAAACCCCCAGCGAATACTTCCGAATGATCGCTCCATATACGCTGAAGGACGTAGCCCCGCTGATCAAGTGTCCCACCCTTGTTGTCGATTCGGATAACGACACGCTCCTGGCGGGCCAGGCGAGGCCGCTTTACGACGCCCTAACTTGTCCGAAAGAGTATCTGCTCTTCACCACGGAAGAGGGAGCAGGGCTGCACTGCCAGATGGGCGCCATGACCATCTCGAACGAGAGGATATTCAACTGGCTGGATGGAGTGCTGCAAGAGGGCTAGTGCCAGGCCCAGCCGTTGATGGTTCTGGTCAATCTTTTTTCTCAGCGGAAAATACGTCCTTCGGTTCCTGAACCTTGATTACATTACTGCCAAGACTGATCCATACAGGCTGTTTTTTTTGTGGACGCTGCGCGCGATAAAACGCGCGGCAGTGCTCTGGCCCCCTCAACGCCGGGGTGGCTTGGGAAAAAAATGTCCTTGCAGTTGATGGTTCTAGCTATTCTTTTTTCTCAGCAGATAGTACGTCCTTCGGTCTCAGTCTGGTTATCCCTTCGATTCCATCAAAATGTCTATCAAAACTTATTATCTGCAAATTGAGCTTCTTAGTGACATATGATTGCAGAGCATCATCAAAATCCAGGCCTACTGCCATTTCATCTATAACTGCAAGCTCATCTCTGAGGTCAGTATTGTAGATGTTCAAGCCTTTCATCCTTCCAATGCTTTTTAAAAATGTCCTGAGAGCGTCCAAATTTCCGATTCTATCTAAAATGGTCTCAATGGAATGAATCGAATAGGTCGTTACAAAGGCATTAATTTCGCCTTTATCGATCATTCTTAGCAATGTAAGGCAATCATTTCTATATTTCCTCTCCAGCATTGCCTCCAGAAAAATATTGGTATCAATCAGATACAACCTTTCTCACCCAGATATCTCTTGCAGCATGCTGCAGGTCGACTGAATCTATATCGATATCTTTTAGAAGGCCAACTAGTCTATCTGCATTTGATTTAACTATCTCGATTTCAACTACATCTCCTTCTGTTAAATCGAGCTTTTCCAGAGGTTTGAGAACATTATTTTCATATCTTGCCTTCACCATCATCATTCAATGATTGGACTTTCTTATTTAAAGAACTATCTGCTCTGTCTTGTTTGTCGTCAGATTTAAGACGAGGATCGAAAAATCCGGGAATTGAATCGGATGGTTCTGGAAGGTTGATTCTGGAAGGTTGATCTGCAAAAGCTGATTGAAAAGAAGCATTTCCTTGGTCGATTTCCGAAACCTTGATTGCATTACTGCCAAGACTGATCCAACAGGCTGTTTTTTTTTTGTGGACGCCGCGCGCGATAAAACGCGCGGCAGTGCTCTGGCCCCCTCAACGCCGGGGTGGCTTGGATACCCAGATTCCGACGGTTAGGCGAGATTGGCGTGATTTGCTTTTTAGGTCAAATATGCAGATTGGTTAAGGTTAATAATCATAAAGGACAGATGACTGACAAAGCAATATTAGAGGTAATCATTTGCAGCTCGTGATCAATAGCTATGGAGCATATCTGCGCAAGAACGGCAATTGCTTTCTGGTGAAGAGGGAGGACAGGAGCTTTGAGATTGCTGTCGGCAAGGTAAATAGCATACTGATCACTACGGCGGCGTACATCACCACCGATGCCATAAAGCTGGCAGTGGACAACAACATCGATATCGTTTTTCTCGATTCCCATGGAGATCCCTATGGAAGGGTATGGCATCCGAAGCTGGGAAGCACAACCCTGATTCGGAGAAGGCAGCTTGAGGTATACGATACCCTAGACGGCCTGAATCTGGCAAAAGAGTGGGGATTGAGGAAGCTGGAGAATCAGATAGACCTTCTGGGACGGATGAGGAAGACCAGAGAGGAAAAGAGGGATCTTCTGGACGGATACATACTGGAGATAGAAAACTCACGAGAGCAGATGAAGAGGCTGCGGGGCACAATTGAATCCAGGAGGCAGGATATGCTCGGCCTGGAGGGTATGGCTGCCAGGGCCTATTTTGAGGCCATCTCTTCAATCATGCCGGAGAGGTATCGGTTTGCAGGACGGAGCAGAAATCCGGCCAAGGACGAGTTCAATGCTCTTCTCAACTACGGATATGGCGTCCTTTATTCGCTGGTGGAGAAGGGCTGCATCATAGCGGGGCTTGATCCGTACCTCGGCTTTCTGCACAGCGACTCATACAATAAGAAGTCGCTGGTATTCGATATCATAGAGATGTTCCGGATATATGTAGATGAGACGGTGGTTTTTCTCTTTTCCAGGCGGATGGTGAAGGATGGGTTCTTCGAGCCTCTGGAGCAGGGGATGGGCCTGAGCAAAGAGGGGAAAGCAGCGCTGATCGAGTCGCTCAACAAAGCCCTCGAGGAGCCAATCCCCTACCGAGGGCGCAATGTGAAAAGGAGGAACACCATACAGATGGAGTGCCACAGGATTGCCAATGGGCTCATCCGGCCCGGTCAGGAGCTGCCGGAGGACTTCGATCTGGATATCCTGGAAGAGGAAGTATGCCGGGAATCGGATGGCAAAGGCAGGGAAGACAGAGGTGAGCGAGAAGAGGAACGGGCGCAGATGGACGAGAGCGAGAATGCACAGGAGTGCAATCGAGGCTGATTATGTTGGTCTGGGTGATCTACGACATATCCGAAAACAGATACCGCAGCCGGGTGGCGAAGATCTGCAAGAATTACGGCCTGTTTCGGGTGCAGAAGAGCGCATTTCTGGGAGACCTGAACCGGAATGAGTCCGACTCCCTGACCCTGGAGTGCGAGGCGATTATTGACGAATCGGATTCCGTCTACGTCTTCCCCATGTGCGAGGACTGCTTTGATAAGATCAAGCTGATCGGAGCAGGGTTCGATCGAGAGCTGGTGAGCGGGATGACCATAACCAAGGTGTTCTGAGATGCAGGCGGAAGGCGAAGCGGCAGCGATACCTGAGCCCGAGCAGCAGATCGAGCAGGAGGTTTTCGTCACAGTCTCCGATGCTTTGGAGTACCTGTTCTGCCCGAGGTTCATATTCTTCGAGAGATGCCTAATGATTCCCGAGCACCAGGAGAAGAGGTTCAAGGTTTTAAAAGGCAGAGAGCTTCATGAGGTTCGCGAGAAGGTTAACCGGGATTACTTGAGAAAGAGGCTAAAATGCACCCGAAAGGAGATCTCCGTTTACCTGACCTCGCACAAATACCATTTCAAGGGAGAGGTGGATGAGGTCCTGTTTTTGGAGGATGGGACAGCGGCACCTCTGGATTACAAGTATGCGGAGTTCAAGAACACAATCTATAGGACGCACAAATACCAGGCGGCTCTTTACGGGATATTGATTATGGAGCATTTTGGCGTGGATGTGAAGAAGGGCTTCGTCTGCTATACCAGGAGCAATAACTATGTGGCAGAAATTGACTTCAGGCAAAAGGATTTTGAGATGGCAAAGCAGATTGTGCGCGAGATACTGATGATCATACAAAGGGGCTACTATCCCGAAGGGACAAAGCAGAAGGCCAGGTGCGTGGACTGCACGTATAAGAATATTTGTGTTTGAGGCAGAGAAATGAGCAGCAAGATAAAGATAGAGCAATACTATGATTGGTGGTTTGATAATGCATTGGAATTTTTGGGTCATCTGCTAGAAGAAGTCGACATCGATGTTGAGTGGAATAGAGGCATAGCATTTGACTCATTGGAAGAAGATCAAATAGCTCAATTAGTTGATAATATCGAAAAATTAATTAAATTTAAATTAACTTATTTAAAGATTAAAAAAGATGGTACTCAAGAAAAGGCCAATCGGGCATATTTGCCCACGATGCATAAGGGAAAATATGTCAATTTCCTTGGGAAAGAAACAAAAACAAAACAAGATATTTGCGATTACCTTTTCTCCCAAGAAGAAAAAACCGGTACGAAAATTTGTGACATTTGTAGCGATAATTATAGTGATGATTATGATATTTCCCAGGTATCTCAAACCATCTATCCGATGTCTATAGGCAGCTTAAAGAGCCAGTGTGGTATTAGAAAGATGGAGCCAGAATACCATTCATGCTCTAAGTGTGCATTTTTGGGCTCTATCGAATGGCTTGATGATAATCCGTTTACATGCGACAATGATAATTTGACTAATTATATCCTATTTCCTAAGGTGGATGATATCAAAGAGCTTCACAAGCTTAAAGACATGATTAGGGAGTCTCTAAAGCAAGGTCGTAATAGCAATATAATGGAACTTTTCACCGGAAAAAAAGGTGGAGTGTATGAGAGACACGCAAAGGATGAGTATTCGTTATTGCTTTCCCTGTTTGAACAGATGCGAATTTTTGAGTATAGCGATAATTGGGCTTGTTTAAAGATCAAAGGAACGGGTGCTACATATCAGACAAAATATTCATATCTAGAGGAGATAAAGATACCAAATATTCAAAGTCTAGAAAAAATATTTAATGTTCTTCAAAAACCATACTCCAATCTCATCGAGAAGTCTTTTACTAAATCATTAAATAGTGATGCTATCGATAATAATTTGAGTCGAGAAAATAAATACCTAATGTCAAAAGGAATTGTTATGAATGATTTCAAGACATTTTCAAAGGCATTTCAGATACGACAGAATTGCATTTTGGCAGGAATACAAAAAGAAATGCTCTATCCACTAATAAATCAATGGAGGTGCAAAGATGGTGCAGTTTGAACAGGATGAAATGGAGATAATGAGAAAGAGTGGACAAGTGGTTGGGAAAATTGCCAACAATTATATATCCGATCTTTATCAGCTTGACCGAATACGAAGTGCAGAAGAATTAATTAAGCAGTTGAAGAATATAAGTCTGAGAGCAATAAGCATGGGCAAAAAGTCAGATGATTCTATCTATACGGAGCCTTTAGCTAATTTAATGGATTTGGTAAATAGATATAAAAGCAACTTCGATGAGATAAAGGATATTGTAATAGTGTATTCAACATTTTATCTTGGAGCGATAAGGTATTCAAAATAGGTGATATTAATGAATAAAAAGGCTATAAGTGCGATATGGTTATCTGAGACTGGTTTGACGAACCTCAATTCTGGAGTTGGAGGAAGTAATTTAGTAGATCTAAAAAAATATAAAATCGAAGGAGTAGATTATCCATATGTGAGTGGCCAGGCAATGAGATACTATTTAAAGGAGAGCATCCGAAGGTTAGCATCTCCGCAGGAGTATTGCGTGGCTAATGAGAAGGGAGAGACCTGTGGGGATATCACGAATTGTATCTTGTGCGATTTGTTTGGTTTCATGACGACTTTAAAAGATCAAGGTGCACAAATTCGGGTTTCACCCATTAAAATGTCCCCTGCCATGGGATTATTGCCGCTAAACGACAATATGACTGTTGATTTTCTTACAAGAAGGAAACCACAGGAAAGTGCAGGAGAGCTAAAAGGGGACATAGTAAATGTTGAACTGGCAGTTAATATTTATAAAGCAGGGTTGTCCATTGATTTGGCTAAAGTAGGTGGAGAAGAAATAATTGAAAATAAAAAAATGCAAATTAAGGATAGAGTCTCAAGTGATGTTAAAACGGCGAGAATCAAGACTGCATTAGAGGCTTTTAAAAACTTGTCAGATTATTCTAAGCAAGCACGCCTCTTAACGGATTTTACGCCAAACCTAATTCTAATCGCAATTCAAGATAAATACAACCACGTGCTGCAAAAGGCTTTAGAACTAAAGGATGGTAAAAATCTAAATGTTGAAAGATTGGATCAGGTGCTCAGATCTTTAAAGGGCGATAAAATATACGCGGGCTTGCTATCTGGCACGCTGGGAAATGAAGAAGATATAAAGCAAATCTTAACAAAACATGGAATAGAACTTAAGACACCTATTGAAGCTATTGATATGGTTATAGCTGAAGTTGATTAAAATGAATTGCCTAAGTTTTGAGTTAGAGACACCCTATCTCGTTAACTTCAGGAAGCCCTTTTCAACTATAACACTCCTTTCATATTCTTTTCCGCCTTATACGACGATCAGAGGACTATTAGCAAATTCTTTGGGATTGGAACGGGATGATTATAGTTTGCAAGATAAGTTTGAAATAAGCCTTAAGCCATTGAATGAACCTGGCAAATCTCAGAATATGGTTTTAATGAAAAAACTGAAGTCTAATCTGAATAAAAATGAGAAAGATATAAATAAGAAGGTAGAAAATAATAATGGTGACTCATCGATTCTAGGTGATGAAGAAAGAATCATCTTTGAAAGATTAAAACATATTCGAAGTTCAAGTGCACCATTTATTAAAGAATATATAACACCCATGCTCTGCAAGATTTTCGTTCTAGGCGGAGAAAATGATATGGATGAATTAAGACAAGCCTTGGAAGATCCGGCCAGGCCATTGTATATTGGTGCATCAGACGATTTTGTGATTATACGTAATATGAAACTATTTAATGCTAAAGAAACTAAAAGCGATAAAATTGATTCTATTATTAGATTGAATGACAAAGTGGAACCTCTCGATAAGCGCAGAATTATAGGCAGAGTTCCATATAAATTCGCGGCTATTAATATCAAGAAAAGAGATTATTGCAGAGAAGATGCCGTTGTTGCAGCCCCAAAACCAGGTGCGAAACTGGAGATGAATGAACCCGTTATATGTTACGAAATTGGGGACGAATATGTGTCTTTCTGAACAAATTGCCAAGAGATCCAACGATCTAGTATTTCAAACATTTGAAGGACATACTACTGATTCCTTAGTGATACTTAAAGATTACTTATTAAAAAATAAAAATACCTTAAATGATTTCTCAGAAAATTACCAAATGGACTTCGATACACTTATCAATGTCATGTTCATGTCTGTGTTCTTGCATGATTTAGGAAAGCTGACAAAAGAGTTCCAATATAAAATAATAAGAGGTGAACCAGGTGGCTATTTTTCTCATGCTTTTTTTGGACTTCCGATTATAAATTCAGATTTACCTGAAAATTTAAATGATTTATTAAGGCTTCTTGTAGTATCTCATCATACCCAGTTGTATAAT
The DNA here is from genome assembly GCF_002496465.1 of Methanosaeta sp. UBA356. NCBI lineage: Archaea > Methanobacteriati > Methanobacteriota > Methanomicrobia > Methanotrichales > Methanotrichaceae > Methanothrix > Methanosaeta sp. UBA356. Next base: position 42,369 of record NZ_DAKC01000069.1, read on the forward strand.
AGGATATATGAAGATGCTAATCTATCACCAAAAATAAATTATCGAAATGATGAGATCAATTCATGGATAAATATGTACCAAAATATTTATTCAAAATTTTTTGAACCATTGTTTGATAATAAATTTAAACCTATTTATATTTATGAGGATTACTCCTCAAAAATTGAATTGAATGAATACATTAGAAAAATGATAAGGGATTTAAAACGAAAACAAAACACGAATGATAAAAATATTCAGACAAAAGCAGTCTACTCATTGTGTTTATCTGTTCTAAAACATTGCGACCAAAAAGCAAGCAAATACTTTGATGAATTGGATTTAAGACAAGGAGTATTTGGTCCGCTCATTGAAGAGTCAAATAGCATTCTTGACACTATAAATTATAGAGCGAATAGCATCTTCTCTTCGGAAAGAAATTCTATTTTAGAATTCAATGGAACGGATAAGAAACGAGAACTCTACGAGTTTCAAAGAGAGCTAGCCAAAATAGAGGATTCTACAATAATTTCTGCTCCATGTGGAAGAGGTAAAACAGAAGGGGCGCTATTGGGAGCATTAAGTATAATCAAGGCGAAGAATAAAAATAAAATCATTTTTGCATTGCCGACACAAATAACCTCGAATGCGATGTATGAAAGGTTAAAAAGTATTTTTGGAAATGAAAATGTGGGACTATATCATGGGATGAGTAGATACCAGCATTATGAGGCAGACGATATCAAAGAGGAAGATATTAAGAGTTTGGTTTTTGACGAGAAAGTATTTGATAAACCCGTTACTATAACAACAATAGATCATTTGATTTATTCTTTAGTACATGGTTACAAACAAGCGGACTTCGCGCTTGGAAATATTCTCAATTCAGTAATAATATTAGATGAAATCCACTACTATGAAAGTCATACATTGAGATATATATTAGACAGTCTAAAAATATTGAGAGATCTAAATATACCATATATTGCCATGAGTGGAACTCTACCGAGCTTTATTGTTGAGGAATTGAATAAAATACAACCACATACTTTAATTGAGGATGTAGAAGGATTGAAGTTGGAGCCCTTTATTATTGAAAAAAACTCAAAATCTGTCTTCGAGGCAATTGACGACATTGCAAAAATCTACTATAATGAGCAAAATCAAATAATAATCGTAAACACTGTAAGAAGGGCCAAAGACTTATATCATTTATTGGAAAATAAAATTTCTAGAGATAATCTATTTTTGCTTCATTCTCAATTTACATTCAACGACAGAAGTCAAAAAGAAAGAGAAATAAACAATCTCAAGGGCAAAAAGCCTTGGATACTAGTATCAACTCAAGCCATTGAAATAAGTGTTGATATTTCGTGCGACATCATGCACACAGAACTGGCTCCTATTGATGCTATTGGACAAAGAGGAGGGAGATTGAACAGAGGCGGAAAGAATCACAATAACGAGCATTTTATGTATATCTATCAACCAAAAGACCATTTGCCTTATGCCACTGATAAAGATGAAATAGATACTGTTGAACGAACCAACGAAGTTATTGAAGATTCACCGATCAATTATGAGATGATAAAACAATGGTGTGATAGAGTATATTCTGATATCAAATTAAGACCACAAAATTTAGAAAATGTGTTTAAAAAATGCATTTTATTTGGCTACAGTCCAAAAGAGATAAGATATTCCGAGGATGAAGGAAATCTGGTTGAAGTTAGAAACATAAAAGACATCTCCATCGATGTTATACCTGAAAGATATTGGTCTGATATTAATGATAATCCCAAAACATTGGATAAGTATAAAGTTAAGATCCCTAAGTGGTGGTATGCTCACTATGGCAAAGACTACTTCTACTTATCAGAGACTATTTATGATAGAAAATATATAATTTGCACTTTGCCCTACTCAACTGAAATAGGATTTGATCTCGAAAACCCAAAAGGGGAAAGGGATAGCTGCATATTGATCTAATAGGTATCTGCATGAACCTCAAAATCCTCCGTCTAACCCTGCGCTCCGACTCCCCCATGCGAGGGGATGGGGCAAAGCTGCGTGGCTTTTTTGCCACCAGCTTCAATGAATATGCCCCATTGCACCAGCATAACACAGACAAGCTGATCTACAGGTATCCCCTTATCCAGTATAAGATGATCAACGGCAATCCTTTAGTCCTGGGAATCGATGAGGGTGCTGAGGTACTGAAAGAAATTTATGATAAGTTTGATAAAATAAGATTAGGGGAGAGCAGCTACACCATTATGGAGAGGGAAGTGACCGTAAAGAGCGAGGAGTTTGGCTGCACAGATGGGATTCTCAGCTACAGGTTTATGAGCCCATGGATTGCCCTCAGCCAGGAGAACTATGCCAAGTATGTAGCCGCATCTGAGGAGGAGAGAAGGGATTTGTTGAGAAGGATTCTGGTGGGCAACATCCTCTCCGCCTCCAAAGGCCTGGGGTATGTGGCAAAAGAGCACATAAGGCTGGATCTGGGGAGGATGAAAGATGAGATCTGCATGCTCAAGGGCACAAAGGTTACAGGCTTTCGAGGGGAGTTCACCACCTGCTTTGCCATACCAGATCACATGGGACTGGGAAAGTCGGTCTCCAGAGGATTCGGCGCGGTTATGAGGCTAAAATAGATCGCTTAATCACTCTTTTTAAAGCTAGGGGCGCATTTTGAGGCTGCCCGGCCGGAACGAATTTATAAGGCATCTGATAAATTCCATTCATGCCAGCGGAGGGCTGAGAAAGGGCGGTTTAACGGTGTCAAACAGGAAAAAGAACGAAAAAAAGCCGCTCATCAAGAGCAAGTTCCACG
>NZ_DAKC01000069.1:45352-49066 GCF_002496465.1 Methanosaeta sp. UBA356
ACGAAAACAAGGATTGAAACTCGTTACGACAAATGACAAACCAACCGAGCCCCTGCATCAAGAGCAAGTTCCACGAAAACAAGGATTGAAACTGTGTTTTTGTGGTGAATATAGATCGGTCAATGGCTCATCAAGAGCAAGTTCCACGAAAACAAGGATTGAAACACCAGTGCTTTGCCTCTCCACTGGACCAGCGCGGTGACATCAAGAGCAAGTTCCACGAAAACAAGGATTGAAACAAGGCATATCCACTACCATAAACATGTATGGAGATGCATCAAGAGCAAGTTCCACGAAAACAAGGATTGAAACCGGTCGATTCAACGGGCTTCAGGACAACCACATTCACATCAAGAGCAAGTTCCACGAAAACAAGGATTGAAACATCTGGATAGCCTGCGCTTCGATGACGTCTAGCCGGCATCAAGAGCAAGTTCCACGAAAACAAGGATTGAAACACGCGAGCGGCGGTAACATTGTCACTGCCTCTCTTCTGCATCAAGAGCAAGTTCCACGAAAACAAGGATTGAAACAAAGCAACGATGTATCGAGCCTGGTCCCAATTTACCATCAAGAGCAAGTTCCACGAAAACAAGGATTGAAACGATATGGTCGTACCCATACCAATTTTTCGGATCGGGCATCAAGAGCAAGTTCCACGAAAACAAGGATTGAAACCCTGAGATGGCAAATGAGATGGCCCGACAACAGGAACATCAAGAGCAAGTTCCACGAAAACAAGGATTGAAACCCGGTATAGCTCGACCCCAGCCCACCATAGCCCCAGACATCAAGAGCAAGTTCCACGAAAACAAGGATTGAAACGCAGCATCGGCAGGCAAGCAGGTAGCCAGTATGCTCATCAAGAGCAAGTTCCACGAAAACAAGGATTGAAACATCAGCCGGACTTTATACCTTCCATTCGATCGCTTCCATCAAGAGCAAGTTCCACGAAAACAAGGATTGAAACAAATAAGGGGGATCAGTATAGATCAGGTTAATAGAACATCAAGAGCAAGTTCCACGAAAACAAGGATTGAAACTTCCCCAGGTACATCCCGGCACCATGAGAATTCCGGACATCAAGAGCAAGTTCCACGAAAACAAGGATTGAAACAATAATTTGAATGTCATCTCTCGCCCTCCTCTATCATCAAGAGCAAGTTCCACGAAAACAAGGATTGAAACGTGTCGAGATCTTCGATGTAGTTCTGTGACCATGCTCATCAAGAGCAAGTTCCACGAAAACAAGGATTGAAACAAGAGAGCAGCGGCATCTGCTTGGGCAGAGATGGCTGCCATCAAGAGCAAGTTCCACGAAAACAAGGATTGAAACTAGGTAGACAATCCGCTCCCGGCAAGATAAGTGGTACATCAAGAGCAAGTTCCACGAAAACAAGGATTGAAACTCCGGTCATCTCCCCCCAGGGTGAACTGATAAACCACATCAAGAGCAAGTTCCACGAAAACAAGGATTGAAACTATCGTCAGATGAATGTCACCCATGGCCACGGTTGGCCATCAAGAGCAAGTTCCACGAAAACAAGGATTGAAACAAGAGCCCGACGCAGGCCCCGGACTGGCGGAAACCATCAAGAGCAAGTTCCACGAAAACAAGGATTGAAACAAGAGGAAAAGGGCTAGGTGTAATCTAAGCCTCCACATCAAGAGCAAGTTCCACGAAAACAAGGATTGAAACATCGAAATCTCGTTCCTGGCGGGCACAGTGACCCTCATCAAGAGCAAGTTCCACGAAAACAAGGATTGAAACACTTTCCTGCTGAGACAATCGACTCGATAGCTCTCCACATCAAGAGCAAGTTCCACGAAAACAAGGATTGAAACTAGGTCTGGCAGGGAGATTGGGCTTCTGCGGGGCCATCAAGAGCAAGTTCCACGAAAACAAGGATTGAAACCGCTTTTCCGCCTTCTGTTCCAAGCACGAGTTTCACATCAAGAGCAAGTTCCACGAAAACAAGGATTGAAACCCCCGTTCGCCTTCGTGAGAGGTGAGCGGGATATTCCATCAAGAGCAAGTTCCACGAAAACAAGGATTGAAACTAGCCCTCTCTGAGAAGATCAGCAGAATATTTTGACATCAAGAGCAAGTTCCACGAAAACAAGGATTGAAACCTGTGGACCCTTTCGGACAGTTCGCCGAGAGTTTGCATCAAGAGCAAGTTCCACGAAAACAAGGATTGAAACATAGCATTCATATTGGTGGTTGGCTTCCTGGTGGGGGCTGCATCAAGAGCAAGTTCCACGAAAACAAGGATTGAAACCCCTGGCCGCGCGACTATCGCTTCCAGGATATCTAGACATCAAGAGCAAGTTCCACGAAAACAAGGATTGAAACACAGAGTTTGACTCTTTGTCCACCTCCAGCGTCATCCATCAAGAGCAAGTTCCACGAAAACAAGGATTGAAACCACGGGCACGGTGAAGAATTCCATCCTGGTGAGCAGCCATCAAGAGCAAGTTCCACGAAAACAAGGATTGAAACGGAAATACAGAGGATAGCTGGAGCGGCAACCGCAGAACCATCAAGAGCAAGTTCCACGAAAACAAGGATTGAAACCCTCGACTGCACCACAGACTCTCATTGCCGCACCAGCATCAAGAGCAAGTTCCACGAAAACAAGGATTGAAACACAGGATGGGCTGGCGGGAACCTAAAAGCAGGCAACTCATCAAGAGCAAGTTCCACGAAAACAAGGATTGAAACGATGGTGGGGGATAGATCCCCGACGAGCCAGTGATGAGCATCAAGAGCAAGTTCCACGAAAACAAGGATTGAAACCCGATATATCAGATGGCACCTTCCCGGGCCATTATGTGCATCAAGAGCAAGTTCCACGAAAACAAGGATTGAAACCATCTGAAATAGCGAACGTGGCTCAAGTGGCTGGATCATCAAGAGCAAGTTCCACGAAAACAAGGATTGAAACCTGGTGGATTGAAGCCTCTGCCTGGAGGTCTTCATCATCAAGAGCAAGTTCCACGAAAACAAGGATTGAAACGTCCATCGCCCTGATCCGGTAGATAGTCGGATCCTGGCAGCATCAAGAGCAAGTTCCACGAAAACAAGGATTGAAACATCTGATCTCGGCTTTAAGCTTCAGATCAATAACCCCATCAAGAGCAAGTTCCACGAAAACAAGGATTGAAACCCCAGGGACTTCCAGCTGGATACTTCGTCCGAGTAATCATCAAGAGCAAGTTCCACGAAAACAAGGATTGAAACTACACGATATTTTCCGAGACGTTTATATTCGGAACGCATCAAGAGCAAGTTCCACGAAAACAAGGATTGAAACTCTGTTACTGTCAGGAGACGCGGTCAGACAGCATTCATCAAGAGCAAGTTCCACGAAAACAAGGATTGAAACAGTTGGTCAGCTGCATCATAATCAGATCGAGAATGCGCATCAAGAGCAAGTTCCACGAAAACAAGGATTGAAACTCATAGCACCTCTCGATTTCATATGAAATTAATGTGAACATCAAGAGCAAGTTCCACGAAAACAAGGATTGAAACAAGAAGTCAATAGCGAACTCCCTGAAGAGGGCGATTATTGAGGTGAAGAAGGCATACAGCGACTTCAAGCCCCTGTATGATGAGCAATTCTTTAAGCTTGAATCAACTATCACGTGATCAAATGGAGATCTATCTCGATGAATCTGGAAGCCTTGTGTCAACGCCGGGATAAAACT
>NZ_DAKC01000003.1:0-361 GCF_002496465.1 Methanosaeta sp. UBA356
TTTCAATGCATCTCACCTGCCATCTATAACTATTAATTATTAAGTATAAGCATAAAAGGATTTCGGTCTCAGAACCAGAGCTCTATCACGGCAATTACAAATAATCTCTCATCTAAAACTGACATTACTCTTTAGCTGGCGCCGCTTAATTCCCTGAGAGGCGGTTTTCATGCTTGCCGGGACTCATAACGGGGGTCACCGATCAGCAATCTAGATCAGCATGACTAATAAGTATGAATAATAATCATCTCTGATCAGCGTAGTCGCTCAGTGCGCAACCAGGGGTGGCAGAGAAACCTCATCCATAGAATATCATGCCAATCTCGAAAAGATATTCATAAACTGCTGGGGAATACTTTAT
>NZ_DAKC01000003.1:664-7105 GCF_002496465.1 Methanosaeta sp. UBA356
TCATCCATAACGGCGAGGCGATCAATTATTCGGGGGAGATAGAGATGGTATACCCAAGCAAATATAGCGCAATTAACCTACTACCTGAGCTTGATCTTGATAAAGAGAAATGGAGCCAAATACCCAGTGAAGAGTCCATCGCATCAACCATAAAAGCCATCGAAAAGAGAGGCGTGAGAGTGGTGAGATTGCCAGATGGCAATCAGGCTTTGGCCAAGATCAAAGAGTTGATTCCTCCCGGCTCGGAGGTTATGAATGGTTCCTCGACCACCCTCATCGAGATTGGTTTTCAGGAGCTTATGGATAGCGGCGAGCACGAATGGAAGGATATGAAGCTGATGGTGACCGGGGAGAACGATGCTCAGAAAAGAGCCAAGATCAGGCGAAAGACCGTTACCTCCGATTATTTCCTGTCCGGAGTGAATGCCATAGCCATGACCGGGGAGCTAGTGGGCTGTGATGCCACCGGAAGCAGAGTAGGCGCGTGGCCCTACGGCGCCGGGAACCTGCTGCTGGTAGCGGGAACGAATAAGATCGTCCCCTCATTGGATGACGCTCTGCGCCGCATAAGAGAGTACACCTTCCCCTTGGAGGATCTTCGCTCCCGGAATGTATATGGCGTTCCGAGCAAGATTGGAAAATGCGTCATCCTTGCCAATGAGTCCCAGCCTGGCAGGGTCACGCTTCTATTGATAGACGAAAGCCTTGGATACTGATTTGTTATAGAAAAAAATAAGGGGCAATATACTGGCCAAGCAATCATGCCCGGCCAGCCGATCGAGCCCCTCGATTGCTAAACAATCGTTCAATTTTTAACGCAGCTGGAAAGCCAGGTAGATGGTGGCCATGCCTCCCACAATTGCCAGCACTGCTAAGAGATAGATCAAAATGGCGATACCAACAAATGGAGAGCCGATGATCAGCAGCCCAAATATCATGCTCAAGGCTCCCATGATGGCTGCACCCCATCCTTCCCTCATTGCCCAGAATAGGCTCAGCGCTCCGAAACAAATAGCCAGTATTCCCACCACAATAACAAGCGTCTCTGGCACTAATATGGCACTCCAGTATGGATGGCCTATGACCACCATTCCCGCAATGATTCCCAGGATGCCGCTCAGAGCTCTCCACATCCAGTCAGTCTTGTCCATGAGGATTGTGGCCAGGGTTAATAGGCCGACGAAAATCCAGTACCATCCCAAGACCTGAACCAGATATATCGTGGTCATTATCGGATAAAGGATCAAATAGATTCCGATAATGAGTGCAGCCAGTCCTTGCAGCAGAATCAACCACCAAGGAACGAGATTCCCTTTAGACATGAATTCCTGCCTCCTTTACTGCAAATCGTGTCTATATCGAAAATAATTGGACTAGTTAGAAATATAGGTTATTGATATATAAGCATTTTCTACTCTTCTTTTTAAAAAGAAAGAGCGCTTGATAGACCGCCTGCCCCTCTCACTTCGTCGAGACGATCTTTATCACGTCCCCGTCCTTAAGCTCGTGTTTTTCCCCGAGGCGCATCTTGGTCCGGGCATCGATGGCAAATAGGAAGCTCTCGCCTATATCCGAATGCACCCGGAAGGCAAGGTCCCGGGCGGTGCTCCCCCGCTTCATCAGGAAGGCGTCAGGCAGTATCACTCCTTTGCGGTCGGTGAACTTGTTCTCATCCTCCACCGGATAGAGGACGATGTAGTCCAAAAGCTCGAAGATCGCTCGGTTAATGCACTCCTGCACCCCGGTTCCGCCGTATTGCTTCATTAAAGCTCTGATCTTCTCCAGCCCCGTCTTCTGGGCAGGATTGAGATCGCCTTTGATCTGGAAGTCTGGGTCCCCTGGCCGGTAGCTGATCAGTCCCGCCTTCTCTGCCATACGAAGAGCGATCTCCGCTGCTCCACTGACCGGTATCACCACCTCCTCTTTCAGAGCCAGAAGCTTTTTCACGTTCTCCGGGGGGGCAACATCCATCTTATTGGCTGCCAGGATCATGGGCTTGCTGTAGCTGCGCAAGAGAATGGCGAACATCTTCACATCCTCTGCATTCCAGCTTCCCAGGTCCTTTTTCATCTCGGTCAGAGCGCGGCGAATCTGGCTGTCAGAAACTCCCGCTCCCGCCATCTGCTCGATTAAGACCTGATCCGGCTTGCCGCCCAATGCCCGGAAGTTCCTCATCAATTTTTCCCAGTTGCGGTTTAGGATGCCGTTGAGCCACATGCTGATCTCGTATTCCAGGAATTTTACGTCGGAAACCGGATCGTAGTTGCCCGTACCTACCGGGTTTCCTTCGGCATCCGTGCCGCCCGAAGCATCGAGCACATGAATCACCGCCTCCGCCACTCGCAGAGCATCCAAAAATTCGTTCCCAAGGCCCTTGCCCAGGTGAGCGTCCGGCACCAGGCCGGCAACGTCGATCAGCTCGATGGCGATGAACCGCACCCCGTCCTTGCATCTTCCGCAACCCTTCTCAATCCCCAGATCCTTGCAGGGGCAGGGGACGCGCACATAAGAGACGCCATGGTTGGCGTCGATCGTGGTAAAGGGATAGTTGGCTATATCCACCTCTACCAGGGTCGCAGCCTTGAAAAAGGTGGATTTGCCAGAATTCGGCTTTCCAGCCAGCCCGACAGAGAGCATATCAGGTCAGAGTTCCCGCTCAGCGAGAGATGTTCTTGACATTCATCTCGACGGACTTGGCCTCAAACCGGGCTGCCTTATTCCCGGCGAGCTTGCCAGCAAGAGCCAGCCCCTTCTCCGAGACAGCCTTCTCCTGCAGGACACCTGCAGCAAGGGCATCAGAGTAGAGCTTCTCTCCCTTGTCCGTGCGGGTGAGAACGGTCGACCAGCCATCACCCGATCCCACGCTGCCCACGGAGATGTCCGCCAGTTCGCTGGCAAAGTCGAAGCATGGACCGCATCCCTTGAAGTTATACTGGTCCGTCTCCTCCAGCTTCACCTCATCGACCTTGCCCTGTTTATCTATCACCCTGAACATACCCTTCTTGATCTCAAACCGGGCCACATTCTTGGGATCCAGGCCGAACCTGCCCTTCACCAGGCCGTTCATGAGCAGATCGTAGTCGAAGTTCTCCATACAGAACAGGCCAACGAGCAGAGCGATCTTCTCCTGGCCGATCTGATAGGGCTCTTCCAGCAGCTGAACCTTTCTGAGGCCCTGGATCTGGCAGGGAGTTCCTACAAATCCGATCTTTTCGAATCCCATGTTTAGGGCTTCAGCCAATGAATTTACGCTATTGTTTATGGTGTACTTGGTGCCAGCGGCAGCCCTGATCTCATCGGCGGTGGTAACAACCCGAGATACCGTCCTCCACTCATCATCCTTGTCGGTGACGATGGCACAATCGATCATCCCCGACTCCAGCGCAAAAACAAGCAGAGCAGTGGCCACGCCGCCATCCTGGGCTAAACCCTTGCGGGAGACAGCCTGAGCGGATATGGCCTTCTTGTATATGCCCAGCTTTTCCTCGGGATTACGAGTCCTCCCCAAGAGCTTGGACTCCATCTGGCCCATATCCAGGATGTTTCTGGGACAGTAGGTGAAGCACAGGCCGCAGTGGGGATCGTACATCACCAGCTCTGGCTTGTCCTCCACATGCTCAATCCTGGGGCAGAGGGCCTCGCATGTGCCACAGCGACAGCATACATCCGATTTTATGACCTTATACTCCAGCTCTCCGAAACCACATTCCAGGTAAGTGGGCTCTGCAATCTTCTCCTTAGCAGCCATGATCATGATCTCCAAAAGTTAGAGGGCTAAATCACCTCCCGACCTAAAGCTTTTATGGTTCGAATGAGGTTTGAGCGTAGATGATCCTGGGTCTGGATATTGGGGGGGCGAACACCAAAGCGGCGAGTGCGGACAGCAAGTATGCCAAAAGCGTTTATCTTCCCCTCTGGAAGAACTCGCCCCTGGAGAAGGTCTTAAAGAGGATCAATGCCGAGCAGAAGCCGGAGGCAGTAGCTGTGGTCATCACTGGCGAGCTGGCAGACTGCTTCTCCTCCAAAAGGGAGGGAGTGGAAAGCATCATGGCCGTGGCATGCCGTGCCTTCTCCTGTCCGGTCTATTTCTGGGGCCATGATGGATTTGCCCGAAACGACATCATAAATCCGACTAACTCGACCGGCATAATTGATATGATCAACACGACCGATATTCTGCATGTCGCCGCAGCCAACTGGTCCGCTTCGGCTGCGCTTCTTGCTCGCGAGATAGGTGATTGCCTCTTTGTGGACATGGGCAGCACCACCACAGACCTGATTCCCATTAGGGCTAGGCCCCTGGCAGCGAAGACCGATTTCCTCCGCCTGGCCAGAGGAGAGCTGGTCTATATGGGCCTCCTGCGCACCGGTCTTGCCTGCATTCTGCCCGTGGCCAGGATCAGAGGCCATTATGTGCCGCTTGCCCCAGAGCTTTTCGCCATCATCGCTGATGCTCGTCTTGTTTTGGGCCATATAGATCTGGATCGGTATGCCTGCGATACTGCAGACGGAAAAGACAAGGGCCGACATTCTTCCCTCCGCCGGCTGGCGCGCTCCGTCTGTGCCGACCTGGAGGAGATAGGGGAATGCGGAGCTTTGGCCATAGCGGAGCAGGCCTGCACAGAGCAGAAGAAAGCTCTTGTTGCGGCCATGGAGAGGCAGGCAGAAAGGCATGGCCTGGAAAGGGTGGCAGCAGCGGGAATTGGAGAATGGTTGATTGCCGAGGCGGCCAATACGCTGGGCATGGAGTGCATTCTGCTCTCTGAATTGTATGGCAGCAGGATATCGGATGTCTTCCCTGCTTATGCAGCCGCGAGGCTACTGGAGACATATCCCGTCTATCTTCAGGGATGATATATGAGATTTGCCACCGTCCTCTATTTTTTAAAATATAAATTAATTTAATATTTAAGATCCTTTTCAGTCTCTATTTCTTTTATAATTCCCATCAACCATTAACTAGTTATAAAATATGTAATGATCAACCTGCGGGGATTATAATGCCAAAGATTGCCATTATTTATGCCAGCCAGTCTGGAAAGACGAAGAGGATGGCAGAGGCTATTGCCAATGGAGCGAAGAGCGTTGAGGGTGTGGATGTACTATTGAAAAAAGTATTTCAGGCGAAGCCTGACGACGTCTTGGACGCCGATGCAGTGTTTCTTGGCGGCTCAACCTATAACAGCAAGCTTATCAAGACCATGGACCCATTCCTGGCCCAGCTGGAGAAGCTCGACCTGAAGGGGAAGGTGGGAGTGGCCTTTGGCTCATACGGATGGAGTGGTGAGGGGGTGCCTATCCTAATCGATCGGATGAAATCTTTTGGCATGTCGGTGATAGAGCCGGGAACAACGGCGGTCCAACTTCCCACTAAAGAGGACCTGGAGAGATGCACGGACCTCGGAAAAGCGGTAGCCAATGGTTTGTTGAACTAGATGCTTTCGAAAAGAGAAAATATCAGCGTTTAGGTAAAATCTAGCGTGTATTTGAAATCTATATAGTTTATGTTTCGATAACTTTGGTAAGGGTAATACTATATTTTATGTTGGATAGGTTTACATATTATCCATGCAAAGCTTCCGCCGGTGAATTGATGAGAAAGCTATTTGGTGCTCTATTGATAGCCTTGATCGTATGTGCAATCGGCACTACTATGGTTGTGGCTATGGAAGATGTTCGTGTTGCAGGATCAACAACTGTACTGCCTCTTGCAGAAGGCGGGGCAGAGGTCTTTAACGCTGAGCAGTCTGATTACAGGGTTACTGTCACTGGAGGCGGCACTGGTGTGGGGATGAAAAACATCGCCGAGGGCAACTCCGAGATAGCCATGGCCTCTCGAGAGGTCACTGATGAGGAGCGGGAGAAGTTCGGAGACAAGTTCCAGGAGAACCTCATCGGCTATGATGGGATAGTTATCGCCGTCAGCCGGGAGATATATGATGCGGGCGTGACCTCCCTGAGCAAGGAACAGGTCGAAGAGATTTATGCAGGCGAGATCGACAATTGGGAGGAGCTCGATGGTCCGGATGAGGAGATACTGGTCATCGGCAGAGAGCAAGGCTCTGGAACCAGGGATACCTTCAATGAGGAGATCATGGGCGATAAGTCCGCTGAGACTCCGGGCGTGAGCACAGTTGCTGGCAGCAATGCAGAGATAAAAACCGCTCTGACCGGGAGCGATCAGGCCATTGGATACTTGGGATACTCCTATGTTCAGGACGACTCAGTAGGGACCATCAGCCTGGATGGGATTCTACCAACAGAAGAGACCATCAAGGACGGAAGCTATGAGCTGGCTCGCGAGCTATACTTCTATACCTACGATGAGGCAACTGCTGGCGCGCAGTCCTTCATTGACTTCATGCTGGGCTCCAAGGGACGGGATGTCGCCACAGAGTATGGATTCATACCGCTCTGAGAGACGATAACCCCATTTTTATT
>NZ_DAKC01000126.1:0-11761 GCF_002496465.1 Methanosaeta sp. UBA356
GATTGCAATCTGTCGGCACAGGAGGCCGTGGAAGCCCCGCTCTTTAGGGCGGGGAGCAGTCACTTTACCGCTTCTGCGTACTTGCTGGAAAACTCATCGCACTGATCTATTATTCTGGACGTGGCCTCTTTCAGAGCAATAATGGGATCGGCCCCATTGGTTACGAGGCGGAAGACGGGGTTGTCCATTACCGGAAACTTTGTGTCATATGTTGCCATGAGGACTCTCTTGTCCTTCAACAGCTCCGTTCGGAGCAAGTTGAGAATGGTATGACCCTCTCCCACGAACTCAATGACTGCCTCATTCTCGGTCTTGGATATTATCTTCAGGTTCATCTACACTACCCCCAGCCCATAGGCGGAGCTCATCTTTCGCGTCTCGTTGTTGCCGCAATTGGGGCAGATGAGCTTTCCCTCCTTTCGCATCAAGCCGGTAAGACAGCGGTTGCAGTAAGCCTTTATCACTCCCAGATCCTCGTCTCCAGTCGAGAGCCTCATCTGCCGCTCATCGACGATCTTTGCCTTGAGGATGTCGCGCATGGAAAAGAGCGAGCGCAGATCCTTGACATAAGAGTTCTTCACATTGGATATGTGAATGGTGGCCTCCTCATCTGAGATTGGCCGGTCCTCGTAGCCTTTCTTGAAGGCCAGGGATACTATCACCAGGCTGTCTTTGAGATCGATTACCTCGCCCACTACTATATCGCCGTGGTTAAGCTTGACTGGGGCGTTGGTCTTGGGTATGACACTGGCAGACCTGGTCTTGGGATCGACCTTAACCAGGCCGGCAGTGGTGGCAAATATCATTCCTTCCCTGGCATAGGTGTAGTCTCCAGGAACGAACTCCTCCAAAGATCCCACCGTATCGCCGGGAAGCACAAAGCTATCTTCCATCATTTATTCCTCTGTAAATTCAATATACGGCTCGAGAATCGCCGCATCATTTCCGTCTCTTTTTTCATCGCTATGGCTCAATTAGAAATTACTAGTATCTAAAGCCTGGTATAAAGGCTTGGTCTCAAAAGCTTGGCTCCTCTAGGAATGCTGGCAGGTTATTCTGTATAGCTCAACCTCAATGACCTTGATGTCCTTGCTGTGAAACTCGAAGCATCTCTTCAAAGGAAATGGGATGCAATAGACCTCCTGCACCACATTGGGAAATATATATTTTTTAATGAAATCATGGCTTCCCCGGTTGTGCAGAGTATAAATATTCCGAGCGATCCTCTGAGCAGTGGAGAGGAAAGCGCGATCTCCCTCGCTGGCCTTCTGAGCTCCAAAGGGGGGATTCATGATCACTGTATCTATGCCTTCAAGCTCCAGCTTTCTCACGTCCGCCCGGATGAAGTCTACATCCACGCCCAGATTTTCTGCATTTTTTCTCGCCGTGGCCAGGGCATCTTTATCGATCTCCACTCCTACCGCCCTTGCACCCATGAGCGCCGCGCCGATGGCAAGAACGCCCGTCCCACATCCCAGGTCGCATACCGTACCCAGATCATTGCGCAGAGCAGCTAAGAAGAGAATCTCCGCCGCCACCGAGGCGGGCGTTGCATACTGCTCTCTAATAAATGAGGGCTCGGAAAAGCCCTCCAGTCGTTCCAGGGTCATCTCAAGCTGCTTCTTTTTCATCTCGATAGAGGACTCCCGCTCAGCCTATATCAAATATAGCACCGCCTCAACCGCCAAGAGAATGATCACCAGCACGCTCATGGCCTTGATCAGCATTACCGCCTTTTCCTGGCTGAATAGACCGCTGCCATAGCTGGAGGTTGATTCCTTAAACTCCGGTACTGCCTCGCGAAAGTCTGGACCAGAATCCTCAAGCCCTCTCTCCGGCCACTCCCCCCCCTGCATTCCGCCAAGATCATGGCGGTTTAGCTCTTCTATCAGCCCAGTATCTATGACCCCATCGATCTTTTCGATATCATCCTCTGGCTTCTCCAGGTGGTCAAAGCCCTTGGATCCATAAAATTGTGCCTGCCTCCAGGAATTAAAGCCAATTGGATTTTCTTTCTTGCAGGGAGTACTAGCCATGACAGGAACAAGCCAGCTGTCTTCTGGATGCATTATCTCTGAGACATATAGCTCAGAGGGCTCCACGGTGCCGTCAGTCAAAATCATGTTCCTGGCCCGCGCCCCATCCTCTGAGATCTCCAGATCCGGCAGCCCATCGAAATCCTCTTCCAGATCGGACTCGATCAGTTCATCCATCCCATCGATGATATCTGGCTGTATCCTCTTCTCACTGGAAATCAGATTCAGCGATTCATCCCAGGTGAGAACCTCCCGGGTATCATCTATCAGCTCCAGCAGGCTGTTGGCCATGGCCCCAGCGATTAGCAGTAACGCATCTCTCTCCGGACCGAAGCCCAACTCATTGCGGCGCGGCCCCTCCTCGCTGGCAGTGTCATCCCCTACCATCTGCCCTTCCAGTATCGCTGCTGCCTCGATCAATCTGCGGGCATCTCTCTCTTTTGGATCCTTTTCCAGAGATGAAAGGTGCTTTCCAGAGTGGCGCAGGTCCCCCGCAGCTGCGTGGAGCTTAGCTATCGGATCTTCAGTCTTTCTCTCAGCAGTCATGCTTGCCTTGAGGTTCTCCAGAGCGGAGACGAAGCTGGTGTCGACAATCGTGGCATTGCATTCCCTGGCACCTGCCAGCAGATGCTCGATTGAGCTGCTGACTGCCTTTGCCAATCGCCAGGGCTCGTCTCCCAGCAGGCCTATCGACCTTGCTTCTCTCATCCCGGATACGGCCTTCGCCAGACCTCTGATTCCGGCCTTTTTAGTCTCAGCTGCATTCTCTGCAGCCATATCCAGCGATGACAGAGCCTTCTGTGCAATTTCCACTGCCTCCTGGTCAGAGGTGTATCCGGATATCCTGGCAAGATAGGACCGACATTTAGCAATCTCTGACTTTGTTTTTATATCCGCCTGCATCTTGGGAAGAGAGGAAGCTAGCTCTAGGAAGCGATCTGATGCCCGGCCGAAATTCTTGGATGCCTCTTGCCTTTGCAGGCGGCCTGAGCCCAGACCCAGGTCCTCATTATCCTCTGCCTCTTCCAAAGAGCCCTTTGCCAGGGTGCTGTAAGCCGCGGCCAGTGAGGACAGAGCATTCTGATAACCAGGTTGGGCATTGCGGCTTATGAGATGGATGGCCTTTTCCAAAGATTCGCGAGCAGAAGATGCATCTCCCTTCTCTAGCTGCATCCGTCCCATATTAGAGAGGACGATCCCCTTGCTTTGGGTCTGGCCATACTCTTCGAACAGGTCGAGGCTCTGGCTGAAGTAGCTCTTAGCGCTATCCCAGTCGTATCTGTCGCTGGCAATACGTCCCATCCTATCCATAATCCAGGCAGCGCTCTTCTTGTCGCCGAGCCTCTGGAAATCCTCGAGGCTTTTCTCAAAGTATCGAGTTGCCAGATCCCTCTCCCCCATGTCCGCATAGATCCTTCCAAGGCTCCCAGTCATCTGGGCAATGCCGAGATCATCACCCTGTTCCTCAAAGGTCTTCAGACTGCGGTAGCAGTACTCTATGGCCCGATCCCAATCCCGGTTCTGACGGTAGGCAGATCCCAGGTTTCCCAGGACATGGGCAAGGCCTAGGAGATCCTCTGATTTTTCAAAGCAACAAGCGGATTTTTTGTAGTAGAAGGCTGCTCGGGCTAAATCTCCCTGGCGGGCATAGGCTTGACCGAGATTGTTTTGAAGAACCGGCCTCAAAACCGGATCGCTGCAGAGAGATAAGGCCCGGTTATAAGCGCTTATGGCAAGGGAATATAATCCGGTGCTGCGACAGATATCGCCCAGCCGCTTGATCTCGTAGATATCCTCAAGGCAGCCGGAAAGCTGGCGACAGATATCCTCATCGATCTCGCCATTCTTGGCGCTTTCCAGCAGCTTGGCGGTCAGCTCCGGGCAACTCCCCTCGATAGCCTTGCTGCTGATCTTTTGCAGGCCATCCCCTCCCTTGGAAAACGATTCATAGATCTCCTGGAGAACGACTAATTGATCCATGGATTATAAGATAACTTATATCTTTATATAGTTTTTGAATAGATCAAATTTTGCCATTTCTATTGACTGATTTTAAGACTACTGATTAATTGGAAAAATTTGATAAATTGAGTAATTATTTCAGCCAAATCTGACTAGTATTATTAAGATAGTAATAATTGGTGCCTCCCTTTGAAAATCCAGAATCGAAAAAAATTTTCCTCCAAATCAAGGATTATCATCCGAAATCCTTTTGAAGAAGCCTTTTATACCTTGATCCAGGAGCAATTTTGGAGATCGGCTAGAATGGAGTTTACAGCGCAGGAAAGGTATGAATTTAAGCGTCTTCTTGACGGCCTCCGGAGCAAGAAGGGCAGGGGCACAGAGCTCATTTCCCTGTATATCCCTCCTGATAAGCAGATATCTGATGTTACCAGTCAGTTGCGGGAGGAATACGGGCAAGCATCCAATATAAAGTCGAGAGTGACAAGGCTTAGCGTCCAGGGCTCCCTCGAGTCAGCCATGTCCAGGCTCAAGCTCATACCAAAACCTCCGGAGAATGGCGTCGTCCTATTTATCGGTAGCGTGGACATAGGGGCCAATCGCACAGAGCTCTTCAGCGCAGCTTTAGAGCCGCCTGATCCCATAGTAACCTACAGATATCACTGCGACTCCTCCTTTTATCTCGAGCCTTTGGAGGAGATGCTGGCAGACAAGAGGACCTTTGGTCTCATCGTCCTGGACAGGCGCGAGGCTGCAATTGGTCTATTGAAAGGGAAATATATCGAGTCCCTCAAGACCCTGACATCTACCGTTCCAGGCAAGCAGAGAAAGGGCGGCCAGTCCAGCCACAGGTTCCAGCAGCTTCGTCTGATTGCCATTCACGATTTCTATAAAAGAATAGGTGAGTCGGCCAATGACGCATTTCTGCCCATTGATCCCAAGGACCTTGAAGGAATCCTGATCGGTGGGCCTTCTCCCACCAAAGAGGAGTTTGTGGAAGGAGGCTTTCTGCACCATGAGCTGCAGCGAAAGGTCCTGGCGGCGTTGGATGTCTCCTACACCGATGAGTCAGGTCTGTATGAGCTGGTGGATACTGCTCAAGAGCAGCTCGCGGACCTGGAGGTCACCCAGGATAAAGAGATAATGCGCCGGTTCATGAAGGAGCTGGTATCAGATAAAGGCCTGGCGGCATACGGGGAAAAGGAGGTCCGCCACAACCTGGAGCTTGGGGCGGTTGATGTTCTTCTCCTATCCGAGGACCTCAGAAAGACCAGGGCCAAGATCGTTTGCACCAATCGCAGTTGCGACTATACCGACAGCCAGACCAGGAGTGGCTCATCTGAGCCGGTAGGAACCTGCTTGAAATGCTCCAGCCCGCTGACCATTGAGGAAGAGGTGGATATAGTGTCCGACCTGTCCAAGCTGGCAGAGCTGAGCGGGGCAGAGGTCAAGATCATCTCTACTGAATTTGAGGAAGGAGCACAGCTCTTCCGGGCCTTTGGCGGCATAGCTGCTATCCTCAGATACAAGACCAGCCACATATAGGGGCGATGAGAACGATCGAGGTCACAGTCTATTCAGCCGTTCAGCTTACGGAAAGGGTTGATAGGGTAGTCTTGGCGATTGAGAACATCTTTCCCGGTCTGATAATGGACATTCGCACCGATCGTATCGACGCTTATGATGGCCCTCAATCCTTGAGAAGATTGCATCGCCTCCTGAGAAGCCAGGAGATTCTGGATGCTGCCAGGTCTGTTTTAGAGCGAGGCCGAAGCTGCAATATAATCCATTTTCAGCTCAGCAAGCAGGCAGCCTATATGGGAATGGTGAGCTTTCCCCCTCAAGAGGAGTCCCTGGGTTCATTGCATATCCAGATTCAGGCCACAGATCCAGAGAGGGTCATCGACTGGCTGGCACCTGTCACGGAGAATGGAGTGGCAGTCGAGGAGATCGATTTATTCGAAGGCACATCGGATAGTGCATCAAATAGCAGCGCAATAGATAGCCCGTTAGATGGCGCATCAAATGGTGCGATGGAGGAGGATGTTTAGCTTTTCGTCCAGCAAGCTGGTGGACCGGCCCTTTGACTGGGCCTACCAGCTGGAGGATCTGGGATATAGCGGCTGGGAGATAGTCAACGAAGGAAGACAGAGGTTGACTGAGGGAAATCTCCCCGAGGCCAGGAAGATCGTAGAGACGACAGGACTGGTCATAACCATTCACCTGCCCTACTCGGACCTGAATTTAGCCTCAGTCAACCAGCCCATATGGGAGGAGACGGTGCGACAGATGAAGACCTGCCTGGACCTGGCAAGCGATTTTGCCCGCCTGGCGGTGGTTCATCCCGGCCACTTCTCTCCCCTGGGAATGCATATGCCAGACGCTGCCTGGCTGCAGAACATAAAGGGAATCCAGGAGATCTGCGATCATGCCTCGAATCTGGACATGAGAGTGGCAGTCGAGAATATGGTGAACATGCCTGCAATCCTGGGGAGGCGCCCGGAGGAGATCGAAGGCATAATTGAGACTGTGGACCGGGATAACCTCGGATTCATCTTCGATGTGGGACATGCCAATACCAATGGAAATGTAGAGGATTTTTTGAGGCTTAAGGATATGATGATCCACATCCATGCCCATGACAACCATGGGGAGAGAGACGAGCATCTGCCGGTGGGAAATGGCACTGTACCCTGGAAGAAGGTGCTGGCTGCTCTGAACGGCTACAGTGGCCGGATAGTAACCGAATCGCGCTCTTTGGAAGAGGGCCAGAGATCGGTCAAGAGGCTCAAAAGGCTGCTGGATGATACCCGGAAATGATATCTTCTTTAGGAATAAGAGACTGGGATTATGTCCGGACCGTCCACATTTGAGAACATCTCTGAGGGATTGCTCAGAAGCTTCGATGACAAAGACCGGGCTCGCGAGGAGGCTCTGTCCCTCTCCCGGAGGGTGATACGCCTGTGCTCTTCATCAATCAGATCGATGCACAGAAACGAATTTCCCGCGGCAAAGAGGCTGGTCGATGAGGCAGCAGAAGAGCTGGAGAAGATCCGGGAGCTTTTAGGGAACCATCAGGATGTACGCTATGCAGGCTTTGTGGACGGAGCAGAGCAGGAGTACGCCGAGGCCATCTCCGTCTACTCCATCATCACCAGAAATGAGATCCTCACCCCGGCTGAGGTGGGTGTGGAATTGGCGAACTATCTGGCGGGTTTGGGCGACGTGTGCGGTGAGCTTCGCCGTCATATTCTGGACCTCATTCGCTCCGGCAGGGCAAAAGATGGCGAATACTTCCTGGAGGTCATGGAAGAGATCTATTATCTGCTGATGCTATTCGACTATCCGGATGCTATAACCAGGGGTCTGCGGAGGAAGAGCGATCTTGCCAGGTCCATGCTGGAAAGGACCCGAGGGGACCTCACCAATGCCCTGGAGATATCCAGAATGGAATCATTATTTCTTAAAACAAAATAAACTCAAAAAGCCTTAAATCAATAGATCATGGAGTTTAAGTCATGAAGTTCGATCCCAATCAGATCCGGGAGGCGGCCCGGAAGGATTTCGATAAGACCTGGCAGGAAGGAAGAGAGTACCTTGGCCGGCCATCCTTGAATGAGAGATATCCGCGAAATAGCTATTCCTTCGGCTCAGTTCATCCTATCTTCGATACCGTTCAGAAGCTACGAGAGGCCTATATTCGCCTCGGCTTCAATGAGGCCATGAATCCGGTGATGGTCGAGGCCCAGGATGTCTACCGCCAGTTCGGCTCCGAGGCTCTTGCCGTTCTGGACAGGTGCTTTTATCTCGCCGGCCTTCCCCGGCCGGACATCGGCATATCGGACGAGAGGATCGCCCAGATAAACGCCCTCCTGGGTCGGGAGCTCTCGGCAGAGGAGGTGGAGGCGCTCCGTCAGATCCTCCATTCCTACAAAAAGGGGAAGGTTGAGGGCGACGACCTGGTGGGAGAGATCGCTCATGCCCTTTCTGCTCACGATGCTCTGATAGGCACTGTCCTGGAGAAGGTGTTTCCGGAGTTCAAAGGACTGAAAGCAGAGGCCACCAGTCGCACCTTGAGAAGCCATATGACAAGTGGCTGGTTTCTGTCCCTCTCCAACCTCCATTACCGCCAGAGGCTGCCCATCAGACTCTTCTCTGTGGACCGATGCTTCCGCCGGGAGCAGGCGGAGGATGCCGCCCGCCTGATGAGCTACTATTCGGCCAGCTGTGTGATCATGGATGAGGATGTATCCATAGAAGATGGGAAGGCGGTTGCAGACGGCCTCCTCAGCCAGTTCGGTTTCCAGAAGTTCCAGTTCCGACCGGATGACAAGAGGAGCAAGTACTACGTTCCCGGAACTCAGATCGAGGTCTATGCTTATCATCCGGGACTGGTCGGCTCGGCCACCAAGTACAGCAGCGGCTGGGTTGAGGTGGCTACATTCGGCATCTACTCGCCCACTGCCCTGTCCCAATATGATATCCCCTATCCGGTCATGAACCTGGGGCTGGGAGTGGAGCGGATCGCCATGATTCTGCATAACTCTCAGGATGTGAGAGCTCTCTCCTACCCCCAGTTCCAGGCCAATTGGGAGCTCACTGCCCGGGAGATGGCCCAGATGATCGCTGTTGAAATGACCCCCAGCACGCCAGAGGGGCAGGCGATAGCCGAATCTGTGATCGGGGTGTGCCTTGAGCATGGTGATGCCGCCTCTCCCTGCGAGTTTCCTGCCTGGGAGGGAGAGCTCTTCGGAAGGCATATTCAGGTCTGGGTGGTCGAGCCGGAGGAGAACACCAAGCTCTGCGGCCCGGCTGCCCTCAATGAGATCGTGGTCCATAAGCAGAACGTCATGGGCATCCCCCGCACCTCCCGCTGGGAGGAGGCGTTCAATGAGGGAGTGAGCACAGGCATTCGATTCATCGATTCCTTTGCTGCTCTTTCTGCCTATGAGATCGAGGCGGCGGCAATGAAAGGCAATGAGTCTGAGACCAGAGCGAGGATTGTGAGAAGCCCGGCGGATATAAACATCAAGATTCACCCAGCTCTCGAGAGGTACATCACCAGCTACAAGCACAAGATCGACCTGAGGGGACCGGTCTTCACCACGGTGAAGAGCAAGCTGCTCTGACCGGATGGATTGCGGGAATTTTGAGAGGAAATAAAGGGGAATTGAGAGGAGCATGAAGGACGCATCATCCAATTCCGCTGCCAAGAAGGCGGCAGGTGAGGCAGCGGCAGAGCTGGTCAGGAACGGTATGGTGGTTGGCCTGGGCACGGGCTCCACTGTGGCCTGGACGATAAAGAGGCTGGGAGAGAGGGTCAGAGAGGAGGATCTGGACTTTTGTGGCGTTCCCACCTCTTTTCAGGCCGAACAGCTGGCCATAGAATCAAATATAAGGCTCACCAGCTTAAACCAGCATCCAGTTCTTGATCTGGCCATCGACGGGGCAGACCAGGTGGACATAAACCTGATGGTGATCAAGGGCGGCGGAGCGGCGCATACCCGGGAGAAGGTGGTATCCTGCTCGGCCAAGTGGTTCGTGATCGTTGCCGATCAGTCCAAGTTTGTAGAAAGACTAACCTGGCCGGTGCCTGTGGAGGTGATTCCCATCGCCTTTAGGCTAACAGGAAGGAGGCTGGAGGAACTGGGAGGCAAGCCGGTGCTGCGACAGGGATTGAGGAAGGACGGGCCGGTGATCACCGATAACGGGAATTTCGTTATGGACGTGGACTTCGGGACCATCGAGGATCCCAGGTCTCTTGCGGCCAAGATCAGCCTCATTCCTGGAGTGGTGGAGCACGGCATATTCGATAACTTGGATGAGCTTTATCTCGCCCGGGCGGGAGGTATGGAAAGAATTAAAAGAGCTCTTCGCTGAATTATATGGGTGAGTTCAAGCAGAGCTTTTCTCATAAGAAAGACCTGCGTATCATCAAGCTGAACGGTAATTTCGCTTGCTATCGCAGCAGCAACCGACTTCTTGTGGATATCCAGTCCACCACCTTTATCTAACTCTTTAGCCATAACTGATGCTGTCCTGATATGGGCAGATGACACAATCCCTCGTGGGACAAATTTTCCATTCGCGTTCAAGACGCATGCTTGTCTACGAGAGGTAAACATGGTTAGTTTGTGGGTTGGAATCAGAGTTCCAATGAGGCAGCAGCCTTCACTGCCCATATCAAGCATAACAGGGATACCAGGCTTATCACAGTTTTCATCCTGCTTGTATGATCCCTGTCCTGAGGATCATTCGAGTTTGTGGAAAGCCGCTATGCTCTGAACCAACCTCAGAGGCACAGAGGAACAAAAGGCCATATTCTCTGCCTGAACTCACTCAGATAATTCAGCGAAGAGCTGGAATAGATCTGCAATACGAAGAGCTAATTTTATAGCATTACTGATTGTGTCATAGCAATAGATCCTCAACCTCCCCAGCCATCAGACCGGCTGATATTGCCCGCCCTGGAATTGACAGCCGACTGGCAGCCAGAATTCATAGCCGGACGCAGTGGAACAGGTCCGGAGGGGAGAAAACTGAGTAAAAATGAGGCAAGCCTTTTGACCCTGGACAGAGAACAATGAAAAACGGTGGGAAAAGGTTTTGTTCGACGGTCTTGGAGAGCATAAAGAGGTGCGACTAAAATGACGGAAACTGAAAACGAGAAGGCTACGCCCAGAGTCGAGAGGCTGGAGGACCTGGTGGCATACCAGGAAGGCTCCGTGGTCAGTCGGGAGATAATCCGCAAGAGCACGGGAACGGCTACCATCTTCGCCTTCGACATCGGCCAGGGGCTGAGCGAGCATACTGCCCCCTTTGATGCCCTGGTGAACATCGTCGATGGAGAGGTTGAGATCACAATATCGAAAAAAGCCTATAGACTGGCAAAAGGAGACTGCATAATCCTGCCTGCGGGCGAGCCCCATGCCCTCAAGGCAATCAGCAGATTCAAGATGCTGTTGGTGATGATCAGGTCCTGAGAAGCAATATCATAAGGTAATGCAATGAGCCTCAAAGTTACTCTCCTTGGCACCGGGGTAGGCATCCCCCAACCTGGCCGCTCTCAGGCAGCGATATTGATAGAGAATGATCTGCCTCTGCTCCTCGATTGCGGTGCGGGCACCCTCATGCGCCTGGATCAAGTGGGAGCAGGCCCAGAAGCGATTGACACCGTAGTGCTCAGCCATCTTCACCTGGACCATGTCCACGATCTTCTCGCCCTGGCCAATGGGCGCTACCTCTCCGGCCTTCAGGGGTTATCGATCTTCGGCCCCGCGGGCACGAGAGAATGGTTCGAGAGCCTCCAGGCCGCCTATCCAAACCTGGAGAGGATGGAGTCTCGTGTGCAGGAGCTCAAGGCCATGGACTCGTTCTCCATAAAGGGCTTTGACATCTTTGCCGAGGAGGCGCTCCACAGCGTTACTGCTCTCGCCTATCGCCTGGAGGCGGAGGAGAGGGTGATCGTCTATTCCGGTGACACCGAGCCCTCGGCCCGGGTGGCAGCTTTAGCCGATGGCTCAGATCTGCTCATTCACGAGTGCTCGTTTCCCGAGCCCTTCGATGTAACCAACCATACCACTCCATTGAAGCTGGGAAATATGCTCAGCAATCATGATCTGAAAAGGGTGGTCCTCACCCATCTGTATCCCCAGGCAGAGGGGCATGAGGATGAGATGGCCCAGCAGGTGATAGAGCTCTCCGGAGCGCCCACCATTGTGGGATGGGATATGATGATCATGGAGATCTGATGGAAATGGAGA
>NZ_DAKC01000126.1:12039-14165 GCF_002496465.1 Methanosaeta sp. UBA356
ATAAAAAGGCTGTTTGTGCCCGTGATTTTGAGCACAGGAAACACCCATTGCTTCTCCAGAACGGTCTCCGTTATCCTGGGCACCCCACGCATATTCATCGCTGAGAACGGAGGAGTTCTGTCCTACTCCGAGGATGAGCTGGAGATCCTGGCAGATCAGCAGGTCTGCGAGGATGCTTTTTTGAGGCTGTCGGAGGAGTTCATCCTGAAAAAGTACGACTCCTCCCGGCACAAGTACCGCTTCACCGATGTCATCCTGGAGAGGAACTTCGACCTGGGAGCGCTGGCCAGGCGAGCGGATGAGCTCGGCCTGCCGGTGGATATCGTGGACACTGCCTTTGCGGTGCACATCAAGGATCGAAGGGTGAACAAAGGAACAGGCCTGACCAGAATCGCCCAGCATTTGAATCTGGACCCGATGGATTTTGCTGCCATTGGAGACAGCATGAGCGACCGGCCCATGTTCGAGGTGGCGGGCTTTCGGGCCTCCGTGGGCAATGGCCGCCCGGGGCTGAAGGAGATCTCCGACTATGTGGCCAAGAAGGATTTTGGCGAGGGATTCGCCGAGATTGTAGATTATATGATAGAAGAGGAAATGCTCTCAGACAGCCTTTAGCCATCCTTTTTTGGCGGAGCCTTTCCGGACTCCTCCATCCTGGCTAAGAGCCTTGCCCAGTTGTTCTCGCAGATGATCCACCACTCCAGTGTCTCCTTGGCAAAGAGGCGGGCGGCGGGGCAGAAGGCGTCCACCGCCAGATTGTAAGGCAGCTGGGCCAGAGGGGGATGAAGAGGATACTTGCGGCAGGTTAGGGGTCTGATCTCATAGATCTTGCAGCCTCTTTTGGCATGATCATAAAACGGGCAGGGCTGCTTGAGAATCCAGCCGTCCAGAGCTCTGTCAAATCTGGAAAGCCTTTCTAGCTTCCTCTTCCCGATCTTCGCCGCGATCCGGTCGAAATCCTCCTTTTCGAGCAGCAGCCCCGCCCCTGGGGTAAAGCAGCACAGGCCACACTGCTGGCAACGAAACCGCTCCCAGAAAAGCTCGACCCCCTGGTTTGAGCCCTCCCCACCATCTCTGGCCGGCAGGGGGAGGGAGATGTCAAAGGGCACCTTCTCTCCCCGATCTATCTGGCGGAACTGCTCTGCCTTTTTCAACACCGACCAGTGGGCGCGATTCCGCAGCAGTTCTTTATGGCGTTCCTGTCTCTTATCCTCAATGCATGAGCTGCGACAGAGCTGGTGGCAGAGCCTGCGAACCTGGTCTATCCGATCGCTGGGTTTTTTCATCTCTTATCTTCCAGTTCCTCTCTGCTTTTTCTGCTATTAATACCGTCCTGGATACTTTCGCCCCGCGCGGCTTGTCTTTATCTTTCTCCAGATGGATGGCGTTACCATCCTGTGATTGATAATCCAGATTTTGGTGATATAGATGTCCAAGAATCCAGAGATTGCCCGGCTTGCATCCGGCCTTGCCGCCTATCAGGATGCCATTCGATCTGCCAATGAGGATCTGATCAAGCTCTCCCAGAGGTTTGGGAGGATGATGCCCCGGCTGCAGAAGCTCGATTCCTCCTCCATCCTCCTGTGGCTGGGCTTGTACAACAAGATCAAGGATGCGGCAAAGAGGACGGAAGATGAGGCCTCAGATCTGCTGAATAGCGATCTCGCCACTGCCAACCCCGTTCTGCAGCTGCAGGTCAATTATTACCAGGCCCAAAGCCAGAGGCTCTATGCCAAGATGGAGATTATGGATGATGTTCTGAACGGCATGATGGAGGACCTTCTGGAGAATGGAGAGTTCGAGCAGACACAGAAAGAAGAGATGAGAGTCGCATTGGAGGGGACCATGAAAAAGAGTCTCAACCGCTCAGATGCAGCTTCGGTATCGGCCTGATATGATTCAGGCCAGTGCTATATTTGGCGCTTCGCTGAATTATGTGGGTGAGTTCAGGCAGAGAATATGGCCTTTGTTCCTCTGTGCCTCTGTGCCTCTGTGGTTGGGTCAAAGAATAGTGGCTTTCCACAGAGGCGAAAAGATACAGAGAATTTCCGCTTCAAGTCCACCCATGCCAAATAGCGAGGAGCCCTATATTTAATGAGTACGCTATAATTTATTGTGGAACTAAT
>NZ_DAKC01000126.1:14341-17382 GCF_002496465.1 Methanosaeta sp. UBA356
TAAGAAAGCACATCAATTTAAATTAATAATATGATTAATTCTGGCTGCGCGATGTTTCTTATTGTCGATTTTTATGGTTAATAAGATGGATCTGCACAGTGTTCTGATCAGAATGAACGTAATCGTCTATATAATTCCCGATGGCTCATCAATGCAGCGAGGTTGAAGCTAAATGAACCAGAAGAGAAGAACCAATGACATAATCGCTTCAGAGATCCTGAAGCTATGCATGAATGGCGCGAGCAAGACCCGGATCATTCATAAGGCAAATCTGAATTTCTTGAGCGCTAAATCCCACATCGAAAGTCTGATGAATAATGGGCTGATGGAGGCCGTTCCCACTGGCTCAAAAGTCATCTACCGCACCACCCCTAAAGGAGCGGAGCTATCTCGGGTATTCGGTCAGTTCCATAGCGAGATGGACAAGCTATTTTCATATGCTTGAACCTTCAGCAAGCCTCATATGCAATGATTGAAATTCCAGCATTATGTTCAAGCTGGGAGAATATTATGAAGAAGAAGCCACTCGCGTCGCCAACTATCTGAGGGATGCGGGCTTCAAGGTGGATGTCAAAGGCCTGGTCACTGCCCAATCGGAGTTTGTGGCCTTTCTGCAAGGCAAAGCCAGCGAGCTTAGAGAGCGGAACAGAATATTAGAGAGGCATGAGAAATTTATCTCCGCCATGAAGGCCGTGTTGGAAAAGGCATCCAATGATGAGGAGCTCATGGATCTGTATCTGGCTGAGCTGGACCCGGATTGGAGAACCAAGAGAGAGAGGATGAACGAGAAGGATTTGGAGGAGGCGGACGAAAAAACCAGAGATGAGTTATTCGAATCCCTGGCATACTCAATAGTGGCTCTGGATTTCGCCAAGGATCTCTACAATCTCAACGATATCAAGCCGGGTGAGCCAATAGGTGACCTGCTGGATGATCCTGTGATCAATATTCATCTGAAATCCCAAGAGGCAGATCCCGAGGATCCTCTGCTCAATGAAAGATTGGAGGTGGATCTGGAAAAAATGTATGTGGTCAGCATAGATGAGTCCTCCTCAGCGCTCTTCCGGGATATCGATGAGGATTTTCAGGAGAATTATTACCAGGAGTATCAACTGATCACGGCTCTGGGATTGGTGGTGGAGGATCTATTGGAGTGCCCGGAGAAGGGAAAGATGGATATCGAGGATTTTGCCGAAAGGTGCATTCTTGATGTAGGCAGTAGATTCACTGTGAGCGTTGACGCCAGCCTGGTAGCAGAGGAGATAGCCCGCTCCCTGGAAAAAAGGGGAATGCTGAAGATCAAGGGCAATACCATAAAGTGGAAGGCATAGCTCGAGACGAATGATTGGGATGATCGATCCTGGCAAACCTTTATCTTCTATCAGCCATTCTCCCCCTCTAGTTCCGGAATGTGACCATTAGGTCGAACCGGCCAAGGTGAAGATAGATGAGATCTTTTTACAGCTATATCGGCGATGCCTGGTCCTCTCCTCGAGAGGGATACGTGGGCGCGCTGAGGCAGGACAGGCTCAAGGCCTGGCGCCAGGAGAGCACAGTGCAGAAGATCGAGCGGCCCACCAGACTGGACAGGGCGCGGGCACTCGGCTATAAGGCCAAGCAGGGCATAATCGTGGCGCGTGTCAAGGTAAGAAGGGGCGGCAGAAGAAAGTCCCGCTATGAGAGAAACAGAAAGACCAGCAAGATGGGAGTAAACACCATCACCATGGCCAAGTCCATCCAGAGGATCGCCGAGGAGCGAGCGGGCAGAAGGTACCGCAACATGGAGGTCCTGAACTCTTACTGGGTGGCAGAGGACGGCAAACAGAAGTTCTATGAGGTCATCTTGGTAGATCCCCACTCCACCTCCATCAAGAGCGACAAGGACCTCTGCTGGGTCGCAGACAACGTCCACCGGGGCAGAGCGGTGCGTGGCAAGACCAGCGCTGGCCGCAAGGGCAGGGGCCAGAGGCACAAGGGCTTTGGCACTGAGAAGACCAGGCCCGGCATCAGAGCCCATGACGGCAGAGGTAAGTGAGCGAGAGCGCTGGATACAACCCGGATCGACAATACTCTGGCAAGTGAAGAGCATTGATCGATAAAATCTCTATTCGGGCCTTTGTGGCAGCGACAGAGGACGAGGAGCGTGTGCGCGAAGCTCTGAGCATCTTCGTCCCTCTGGACCATATATCCTCCCAGACTGCTTTAGGCCATTTCGGAAATGAGATCAAAATCCTCGAGGCTTCTCTGAGAAGAAAGGAGGCTCAGGCTTTCTTTCAAATTTTACGTGAGCAACTGCCCTCAGAGGACAGCTTTCGCCTTCACCATGAGATACCAGAGCGGCTGGAGGGAGCGAGCCACTTCCATCTTCGCTTGGACAAGCAGGCCGCCTACAAAGGCCTCTTCCGCCTGACGGAATCCAAGGACGCTCTGGACATCTGCGCTCTGGTCAAGACCTATCCCTCCAATCGCCAGCAGGCCATCAAGATCCTAAGTGAGCTCATATGAGCTACTTTGAGTGCCTGAGAGCCTATCCTGAAGGATCGTCCTCCGCCAGCCGCATGGCATTGAAGGCAAAAAGCCTGGGCTACGGGGGAATCATAATATGCAACACAGCCCCCGGCAATCTCTTCCGGCCAGAAGCAGCAGAGAGGATAAGAGGGATTGAGGTTGCCATCGGGGCGGAGGTGATGGCAAAGGATGTCAAATCCCTTCGCAGCAGGATTACATCTCTTCGGCCGAGATACCATCTCCTCCTGATTCGGGCTGCAACGGAGGAGCTGGTGCGCACAGCCAGCGAGGACCCCAACGTCGACGTATTAATCCCCTCATATAGCAGCCGCCGGCCGCTGGGCATAGCTGCCGCCCGCGCCGCCAAGCTAAACCAGGTGGCAATAGGATTTGACCTCGGTCCTTTCTTTCGTCTATCGGGTCGGCATCGCTCCAGATGGCTTGAGTCACTGGGACGGAACCTGCAGCTAGCTCGCAAGTTCGATCTGCGCCTTCTGCTCACAGTCGGGGCCAGGTCCCACCTGGACCTTCGT
>NZ_DAKC01000126.1:17636-26113 GCF_002496465.1 Methanosaeta sp. UBA356
TCCCTGGCCGGTGATATCATGGCTCTGAATCGCAGATGCTGGCCTTCTCCGGGGGTAGAGCTACTTTGAGAAGCAGACTGCCCGTCCTCCGAATGAGGAGGAGATATATGATATTCCAGCTGGAGGCAGAAGGAGAGATAGAGGGCAAGGATTTGATCAAAGAGATCATAGCCAGCCAGCATTCCCTCTTCGGCGATATCGGCAGCGCAAAAAACAGGCTCCATCTGATCTCCTTCGATGGCCGCCAGGGCATATTGCGCTTTCATCATAAGCATATGGACCAGACCAGGGCCACTTTAGCCTCAATTCATTCCATCCAGGGAACTAGAGCGGCTCTGCAAGCAAAAGGGGTCTCGGGGACGATTAAATCGGCCACAGAAAAGTATTTACCACGTCTATGCAAAATAAACGGCGATTGCGACAGAAGAAGAATCGAGCTGAAAGAAGTTTCCGGGTGCATTATTCGCACCCAAGGCCTAGAGGTCGATCTCTGTCCAGATGACAGCGAATGGACCCGAGGTTCAGATACCAGATACCTGGGACTGACCTCTTTCGATTTATGTGGAGGACACGAGGATGCAGATGGCACCGCAGATGGGTTATGATAGGGCTATTACTGTATTCAGCCCTGATGGCAGACTATTTCAAGTTGAATATGCCCGCGAGGCAGTCCGTAGAGGAACTACGGCAGTAGGCATTAAGGTAAAGGACGGTGTAGCTGTGCTGGTGGATAAAAGAATCACTAGCAGGCTAATGGAACCCAAATCGATTGAGAAGATATTCCAAATTGACAGCCACATCGGCGCAGCCACATCCGGCCTGGTAGCCGATGCCAGGGTGCTGATTGACCGGGCCAGGGTTGAAAGCCAGATCAACCGCCTGGTTTATGACGAGCCGATAGGGGTTGAGGCCCTGGCCAAGAAGATCTGCGACTTCAAGCAGCAGTACACCCAGTACGGCGGTGTACGTCCCTTCGGAACCGCCCTTCTCATCATCGGCGCAGAGGAGGACAGGGCCCGACTCTTTGAGACCGACCCCTCTGGAGCTCTGCTGGAGTACAAAGCCACAGGGATCGGAGCAGGCAGATCCTCAGTGATGGAGGTCTTCGAGGAGAAGTACAGAGAAGACCTGACCATGGACGAGGCGGTCCTCTTGGGCCTGGAGGCTCTTCACAGAGCCGCGGAGGGCAAGGTGGAGGCATCAACCACTGAGATCGGCATCATCAAGCTCTCTGATAAGCTATTTTATAAGTTGACAGAAAAAGAGGTCAGCGACTACGTAGAACGCATGAAGGCAATAGTCGCCTCCAATAAGGTTGAACCAGGCAAGGGAGAAGAGGGAGAGGCATAAGGATGGTCAGACTGGATGACGCAGTACCTGCCAGGCTGAAGACCCACGGAACCACCTTTGAGGTTTTGGTAGACCCGGACGGAGCGCTTGCCCTGAAGAGAGGCGATAGCGTCAACCTGGAAGACATCCTGGCAGTGGAGGATGTCTTCGAGAATGCCTCTCGGGGAGACAGAAGTCCGGAAGAAGATCTGCAAAAGGCCTTCGGAACCACCGATCCCCTCTCCATCGCTCCCATCATCATCAAGAAAGGAGAGATAAGCCTTACCGCTGATCAGAGGAAGAGGTTCTTGGAGAACAAAAGGCGGCAGGTCATTGAGGTCATTGCCAGAAATGCCATCAATCCCCAGACAAAAACCCCTCATCCACCAGGCCGGATCGATCAGGCCATGACCGAGGCCCGCGTCAACATCGATCCCACCAAATCCACCGACGAGCTGGTCAAGATAGTGATGAAGGCCATTCGTCCTCTCATTCCCATAAGATTCGAGGAGGTGGAGGTGGCGGTCAAGGTTCCGCCTGAATTTGCTCCCAAGGCCTACGGAGAGATCTCCGCCTTTGGCAGACTAACTCGGGAAGCCTGGCAGAACAACGGCGCCTGGATCGGCGTGGTTCAGATACCCGCGGGCATGCAGACGGAGTTTTACGACCTGGTCAACCGGCTAACTAAAGGCGAGGCCGAGACGAAGCTTCTTAAGCATTAAGAATGGAGTAGGAAGCGCATGGATCGCAAGGTGGTAGTACCAGGTGATCTTCTCTCTGAGGATGCCAAGAGATCGGGCGAGGGGACTTACATCAAAGATGGAAGCGTCTACTCCTTGCTTTACGGACTTGCGAACTACAGGGATAAGATAAATGTCATACCTCTGGCTGGAAAGTATATGCCTGCGCCGGGGGATAATGTCATAGGAGTGGTGAAGGACATAACCTTCTCCAACTGGATCGTGGACATCAATTCGCCATATGACGGGCTTTTGCACATCTCGGAGTTTCCCAAGAGGATCGATTCGGATGAGATGTCCAAATATCTGCGCATCGGCAGCTCGATTATGACCCGGGTGAAGGATGTGGACCCCACGATGAAGGTGGAGCTAACCTTAAACGACCGAAAGCTGGGCCCGATCAGGACAGGACAGGTCATAGAGATCAGCCATACCCGGGTTCCGAGGTTGATAGGCAAGGGCGGCTCCATGATCAGCATGCTGAAAAAAGAGGTAAACTGCAGCATATTTGTTGGCCAGAACGGCAGAATCTGGATCAACGGCTGTACAGACGATACGGATCTGGCACTCAAGACGATTGCCCTGATAGAGAGAGAAGCCCATACAAATGGCTTGACGGACAGGATTGTGAGCTTCCTTAAGGCAGAGAAAGAGGCCAGAAGTTGATCGCTATGGATGAGAATGATATATCATTTTTTAAAGACGGACTCCGCCTGGACGGCCGGCGAGCCGACGAGCTCAGGCCGGTGAAGATAGAGGTGGGGATCCTGGCCAGAGCTGATGGCTCGTGTTACATCGAGATGGGAGGAAATAAGGTAATAGCTGCAGTATATGGGCCCAGAGAGGTCCACCCCAGACATCTGCAGGAGGTAACGAGAGCCATCGTGCGCTACAGATACAACATGGCATCCTTCTCCGTGGAGGAGAGAAAGCGTCCCGGGCCGGATCGACGGTCTTATGAGCTCTCCAAGGTGAGCCGGGAGGCGCTGGAGCCGGTGATCCTGACCTCATTTTTCCCCCGTTCGGTGATCGACGTCTTTGTGGAGGTTCTTCAGGCGGATGCAGGAACGAGGACCGCGGGCATAAATGCTGCGGCTGTAGCTCTTGCGGATGCGGGAATTCCTATGAAGAGCATGATATCCTCCTGTGCGGCAGGAAAGGTAGGAGATACCATTGTCCTGGACCCAATGAAAGAGGAGGACAACTTCGGACAGGCCGATCTGCCCATCGCCATGACCCCCAATGGCGATATCACCCTGATGCAGATGGATGGCAACCTGACGCCGGACGAGTTCGGACAAGCAGTAACGATGGCCATGAAAGGGGCAAAGGACATCTATGAGCTGCAACGGAGGGCTTTAGTGGCAAAGTATAGCCAGATCTCAACAGACTCAGCTCGAGAGGAGGTGCATCTCTGTGAGTAGCGTCATCTCCGAGATCAAGAAGGATTTCATATACAATCTCCTTATCAAGGGGGAGAGGATCGATGGCAGGAAATTCGATCAATACCGGGAGATCTCCATTGAGAGGGATGTCATTCGCAAGGCTGAGGGAAGCGCTCTGGTGAAGCTGGGATCCAGCCAGGTCCTGGTAGGAGTGAAGATGCAGCCCGGAGAGCCCTTCCAGGATTCTCCCAACCGGGGAGTCATAATCACCAATGCAGAGCTTGTGCCCCTGGCCTCGCCCTCCTTCGAGCCTGGGCCGCCCAATGAGGTGGGAATCGAGCTGGCCCGGTTGGTGGATCGGGGGGTGCGCGAATCGAAGGCGTTGGACCTTGAAGCTCTATGCATCGAGCCGGGAAAGAAGGTCTGGATAGTGTTCATCGATGTGCATATTCTGGATGACTGCGGAAACATTCTCGATGCAGCCTCGCTGGGGGCAATAGCTGCCCTTTTATGCACCAAGGTACCTGCATCCAGGTTTGGCCTGGGCGAGGATTATATCCTGCCCATAAGGGACATTCCCATAGCCACGACCGCGATTGAATTTTCCGATGTGCTGATGTTCGATCCCGGAGTGGAAGAGGAGGCGATAGCCAACACCAAGCTCACAGTCATCACCACTACAAACGGAGATATCTGCGGAATGCAGAAGAGCGGCACAGGAATGCTGAATCCAGAGCAGGTCTACCGCATCATTGATATAGCATGTGAGAAGGCGAAAGAAATCCGGGAAAAGTTTCTGGAAGCTTAAACGGAAGTAAAGATCATGGCAAAGCAGACTACAAAGGGAAAGAAGAGCAGATCGGCAGCCAGGTTTGGCGCGAGATACGGCCGCAAGTCGAGGAAGCTCGTGGCCGATCTGGAGGAGAAGAGCAAGGCCTCTTATGATTGCCCCCAGTGTGGAAGGAATAAGGTAAAAAGGACAAGCACAGCCATATGGAGCTGCAGAAAATGTGGATATACCTTCGCAGGCGGGTCCTTTTTGCCCGAGACCTCTTTAGGCCGCTCTGTCTTGCGGTCTCTCAAGAAGAGCCTTGAGGCGGATTAAAGGATGGCCTACAAGTGTACCAGATGCAAGAAGATCGTGGAGATTGACTACGAGTACAGCGGCATACGCTGTCCTTACTGCGGCCATAGGATCCTTATGAAGGAGCGGCCCACCACGGTCAAGAAGATGAAAGCCGTCTGATGCTGGTCACCACCGCGCGAGACCCTTCTTCCAAAGCGAGAAGGTTTGGGCGGGCGCTAGCGGCCTTCCTCTCCGTCCCCTATCTCAACCGGGGAAAGCATAGCTCTGGAGGAGAGGATACCTGGCTGGTGGTGGTGGAGGATCATGGCAACCCCCGGGGCCTGGTCAAGCGTTCTATAGCAGGAGAAGAATTGCTTGCCTTTCGGCTGCTGGGCGAGCCGCTGGCGGGACGGCTGAAGAAGGATGTGCCTGTGGTTACGGGACGGTCGACTGAATCAAAAGCGATTGCTCAGTTCTTTGAGCTGAGGTGGTCGCATCTTCCCGATCCAGAGGCGAGAACGATTTCCGTGGCATCTGGCAGGATAGATTTCATGGATGAAGGCGCGACCAGGTTCAGTCTGAGGCTATGAAGGGCTGGACAGAGCTGGTCATAGAGACGCCTCATTCCCAGGAGATCTATGAGGCGCTGGCACCGGAGTTGAACGATGAGATCCACCGGTCGAATATCGAGTTGGTCGAAGGACCTGGCTTTGTTCGATTGAAGATCCTAGGCGAGGATGTGGTCTCCCTTCGGGCAGCCTTAAATACCTGGATAAGGTTGGTCAAGATCGCAATTGAGATGGTGAGTTTATGAGTGGCGAATTGCCTCCGCAGATACAAAACCAGTTGGCTCAGCTTCAGCAGCTTCAGCAGCAGGCTCAGGCTGTTATGACTCAGAAGACCCAGATAGAGGGTCTGATCAGAGAGACCGAAGCAGCGCTAAAAGAGCTGGAGAAGAGCGCAGACGACGCTGTTATATACAAGAGCGTCGGCGAACTTCTATTCAGAGCGGACAAATTGAAGCTGACTGAGGAATTGAAAGAGAGAAAGGACATGATGGATATCAGGCTTAAGACGATGGTCAAGCAGGAAGAGCGCATTCAAGGGCGCTTTACACAGCTTCAGGAACAGCTTAAGCAGTCATTAGGTCAGATGCCGCCCAAGGGCGGCTAAACAAACTCGCGGACCCGTGGCTTAGCCAGGATATAGCACCGGGCTTCTAACCCGGGGGTCGCGGGTTCGAATCCCGCCGGGTCCGTTTTATATTTTTTGAGGATATATGTGCGAACTGACGGTTTATACCCTGAAAGGTGGAGTCCGGGAAAAGGTCATGGAGAGCGTGGTCAGACTGATGGTCCATGACGGCAAGGTGATCCTGGAAGGCATATTCGGCGATTCCATGGAAGTTGAGGGAAGGATCTCCGAAGTGAATATAATGTCCCAATCGGCCACCATAATCGGATGAAGATCCCAATTCGGCTCATAAAGCTTATGGACTTGAAAATGGATGAGAAAAGCTATGAGACCAATTGAGACCATTTGTGTGCTGTCCATATCCCTGCTTTTAGCATCGATAATGGGCTGCCTGGCAGAGGATAGCACTGGTTCCCTTGAAGGCAATCCGGATATTCCAAAAACGATGCTGCCAGATGGATTCAAGCTGTTGGCTGCCCTCCCTGAGATGGACTCCAATGTGAATATGACCGATTATATAACCGAGTTCTATGGAGAAAAGGAGATCAAGCCGATCAATATCTCTGTAGGAATATATCAATGGGAGGCCAAGGAAGGCGGCCAGCCCTATGATGCCAAGGTCACATATATCCGATTGCCTGATCAGGAACAGGCACTAGCAGCCATCAATAACTTCAGGTCCCAGGAGGATTACGTCGATCAGATCGCCAGAGGCCTTAAGATATTCGGAAATGCCACAATCAACGACCACGATGCTCTGGAGATAAGACACATCCAAAATAGCAACAGCTACAAATATATTTATCTCTGGAACAATTTAGATCTGGTGGTACTGGTCGAAGGCAACAATGATAAAAATCAGAGCCTGCAGCTTGCTTCTGCCACAGGCCTCTGAAAATCTTTTTTTACCTGTAGTTCAGCTCGAGATCTCCCTCGCGCCAGTTGTAAACCGGATAGCTCTTTCTCCTATGGCCCGATGCCTGCAATGCCTGCACCACCAGGGGCACAGTGATGGTGGCATCGGAGAAGACCTGCACCTTGCTTGCCTCCTTTTTCACCTTGCCCCAGGAGACCGCCTCCTCAAATGTGCAGCCTGATAGGCCCCCCCAATGAGGAGAGTCAGCGGTATATTGAATGGCATAGCTATGCCCTCCGGAGTAGTTGCCTATGAGCTCAGCTATGACCTCGGTCTGCTGGATGAAGTTCTTGGGGACCCCGCCACCGATATATATCACACCGGTCTGGGCGGACCCTTCCACTATCCTTGTGATCTCATCCACATCCTTGATCTGATCGACCAAAACCCGGCAACCTTCGCGCAGGGCTATAACCATCCCAATGCCCCAGGAGCTATCTCCCAGAGCAGGAACGAATATTGGAACACCGGCTTTATGGGCGGCACCGAGGATGGTGGTATCGGGCAGTCCCTTGCCCACCATCTCCATCAGCTCTCGGGAGGAGTAGCGGCGGTCCTGGTCTAAGCCCTTAACGAAATCCGATATGTAGTTGTCTGCCTTATGCAACTCGATCTCCGAGACGAATACATCGTATATCCGGTCGATCTTGCATTCGTTCAGGTAGGCGTCGTCAGCACACGAGCTCCCCCGAAAGTGAATTATCCCCAATCCCTCGCACAGATCATGGAATAGATTGGCCCCAGTGCTTACCAGACAGTCAACCTTCCTCTCCCTCAATAGATATGCAATGA
Source organism: Methanosaeta sp. UBA356 (assembly GCF_002496465.1). Classification (NCBI taxonomy): domain Archaea; kingdom Methanobacteriati; phylum Methanobacteriota; class Methanomicrobia; order Methanotrichales; family Methanotrichaceae; genus Methanothrix; species Methanosaeta sp. UBA356. The sequence continues at coordinate 25,059 of NZ_DAKC01000126.1, forward strand.
ACTCCCCGAGCCCCGCTGGGACCATAGCTCCCGCCAGTCCCAGGAAGATGGTTACATCCTCGTCCATCATCCTCTCCCAGACGCGCAGAGATGCGCCAAGCTGGCCACCCTGAAAGCCCATCCTGCCCATATCTCCAACCAGCTCAGCGACGCCCCGGTCCTTCATGGGGATCGTCGTCCTCTCTTTATTGCATATCAAATCATGACCGTGACTATGTTCCATTCTATCCCTCTTCAGCCTCTGGTTATAAATCGGACTGGAGACTCTTAAAGATTATCCACTCGTCAACTACCCCTCCCTGAAGGGATGGGCTTGTAGCTCCGCAAAAAGTCGGGCCACGATGGGCATATTGACTGATACCCTTGCCGCAATATTCCGCGCTGCGATTGTGTCAGCCGGACCAGAGAAGCCGCAGCAGACACACGAAAATTCGTCCCTTGTAGGACGGTTGGATCGAGATATAAGATGACAGATAGGGCATTCCTGGGAAGTATAAGCAGGATCAATGCAGATCAAGGGCACACCAGCTATGGCAGCCTTGTAGTCGATATATTGCCTGAGTTGATAGAAGCTCCAGTTATGCTGTTTGCGCCTCTGAGCCTTTGGAACCGTTATCCTCTCTCTTATGCCATAAAGATCTTCCAACACGATAGCAGACGAGGTGTCTATGGCCTTCGCAACCAGCTTCTTAGAGATGCAATGATTAACGTCTCTATGGAACCTAGCTTCTTTACCGGAAAGCTTCTTCAGATGACGTTTTGCGCTATCTGTTCCACAGCTCTGAAGATCGGCTTTGAGGTTATCGATTTTGGATCTAACCTTTTCAATCTTCTCACCAGAGAACTCTTCACCCGAAGAATCAACTGCAATGTTCTTGATTCCAAGATCAACACCAAGAACATTTTGAGGAACAGACTTCTTTGGCTCGGGAACATCTACCACAACACAAAGATAGAATGTCCCATTCTGGAAGATGAGATCGGCCTGACCTCGGATTCTGTCAAGCCTTGGAGCATGGTAATCACAGATCACGACAGGCAGCTTAATTCTGCCA
>NZ_DAKC01000121.1:0-876 GCF_002496465.1 Methanosaeta sp. UBA356
AACAGAAATTTGGGGCAAATCGCTAGGCGAAGATCATCCCAACTGCGCCACCGGCTTGAACAACCTCGCAGAGCTGTATCGATCTATAGGCAGATATAGCGAAGCTGAGCGGCTTTTCCGCCAGGCGACAGAAATTCGGCGCAAATCACTGGGAGAAGATCATCCCAACTACGCTGCTAGCCTGAACAACCTCGCTATCCTGTATCGATCGATGGGCAGATACAACGAAGCTGAGCCGCTTTTTCGCAAGGCAATAGAAATCTGGCGCAGATCGCTAGGCGAAGATCATCCCAATTACGCCACCAGCCTGAACAACCTTGCATTGGTGTACGATTCGATGGGCAGATATAGCGAAGCTGAGCCGCTTTTCCGCCAGGCAACAGAAATTCGGCGCAAATCGCTAGGCGAAGATCATCCTGACTACTCCCAGAGCTTGAACAATCTTGCTGGCCTGTATTATTCGATGGGCAGATACAGCGATGCTGAGCCGCTCTACCGAAAGGCAATAGAAAATTGGGGCAAATCGCTAGGTGAAGACCATCCCGCCTATGCCCAGAGCCTGAACAATCTCGCAGAGCTGTATCGATCGATGGGCAGATACAGCGATGCTGAGCCGCTCTACCGCAAGGCAACTGAAATTCGGCGCAAATCGCTAGGCGAAGATCATCCTGACTACTCCCAGAGCCTGAACAACCTCGCATTGATGTACTATTCTATAGGCAGATACAGCGATGCTGAGCCGCTTTTCCGCCAGGCAACAGAAATTCAGCGCAAATCGCTAGGTGAAGCCCATCCCGACTATGCCCAGAGCCTGAACAATCTCGCAGAGCTGTATCGATCGATGGGCAGATACAGCGATGCTGAGCCGCTTTTCCG
>NZ_DAKC01000121.1:1111-1338 GCF_002496465.1 Methanosaeta sp. UBA356
TCGCTAGGCGAAGATCATCCCGAATACGCCGCTAGCCTGAACAACCTCGCAGTGCTGTATCGATCGATGGGCAGATATAGCGATGCTGAGCCGCTTTTCCGCCAGGCAACAGAAATTTGGCGCAAATCGCTAGGCGAAGATCATCCCAACTGCGCCACCGGCTTGAACAACCTCGCAGAACTGTATCGATCGGTGGGCAGATATAGCGATGCTGAGCCGCTTTTCCG
>NZ_DAKC01000121.1:1556-10706 GCF_002496465.1 Methanosaeta sp. UBA356
TCGCTAGGCGAAGATCATCCCGACTACGCCGCTAGCCTGAACAACCGCGCAGAGCTGTATCGATCGATGGGCAGATATAGCGATGCTGAGCCGCTTTTCCGCCAGGCAACAGAAATTTGGCGCAAATCGCTAGGCGGAGATCATCCCAATTACGCTACCAGTCTGAACAACCTTGCATTGGTGTACGATTCGATGGGCAGATATAGCGAAGCTGAGCCGCTTTTCCGCCAGGCAACAGAAATTCGGCGCAAATCGCTAGGCGAAGATCATCCCGACTACGCCCAGAGCCTGAACAACCTTGCTGGCCTGTATTATTCGATGGGCAGATATAGCGAAGCTGAGCCGCTTTTCCGCCAGGCAACAGAAATTTGGCGCAAATCGCTAGGCGAAGATCATCCCGACTATGCCCAGAGTCTGAACAACCTCGCAGTGCTGTATCGATCGATGGGCAGACATAGCGAAGCTGAGCCGCTTTTCCGCCAGGCGACAGAAATTCGCCGTAAGGTTCTTGGAAAAGATCCTCTTGATAGATTTATCCTGTATCCCAGGCTGACTCATTCAGAGAAGCTCAGAGTGAACCAGGAATCAAATATCCTCGTCCAGCTGCAAGCAGAGGTATCAGAACAAGGCATTGATGCTGTTTTTATCGAATATTCTTATCTGCAGAGTCAATTTCCAAGAATAGAGATGGCGCTTCTGGCCCCAAATTTCGCAGTGAACGGCGAGGAAACTAGGATTCTGAATGTAGCAAAAAATGAAGACTCGAAAATTGCAAATTTTTCTATCATTCCACTTTCCCCCGGGGAGAATCAAATTCGCGTGGATTTATATCAATCTGGAAGACGGATAGGCATGGTAAGAAAGAACGTGAATGTTTCGGAGGCCCAATGAATTGACGGCATCTTTGCAGAAAGAAAAGAGCATTCAGAAATCAATATCCAAGGAATTGAATTATTCTGGGCCAGACCTTGAATTAATTGTGCAAATGGATCATTTAAGCAACGAGCATATGCTGCATTTTTACCTGCATTCTTTGAGAGGAAATAATAGATATAATTTTAAGAATTTTGGAGTGACAAAGCTTTCAGAATCGCCACAGGAAAAAGTAAAAGAAATTTATAATGAACTGAGCGAAATGGCCAAGTATGACCTCTCAGCAGATGAGCAATCTGTGGCAGAGGCTCGCCTGAGCTCAATAGGAAAACACCTTTGGCAGTTGATAATTCCTAAAGAATTAAAAGATGAATACTGGCAATTTCGTTCCCACACCAAATCATTAATGATAACTTCAGATGAACCATGGATACCGTGGGAGATAATTAGACCCTACAATGATACCGAAGTGGAACCTTTCTGGTGTCAAAAATTTGCCATGTCCAGATGGCTATCTGAATCTGCCAATATCGAAATCTTACCATTGGGCATAGCGTTACCTGTATCCTCCTCAAAAACGGATTTGGAGCATTTGAGTGAGGAAATGGATTTCGTGGAAAGGTTAAACGAGCTGCACAAAGGTGTAGAAGGCAAAGGGCCTTTACAGGGGTATCTTGAAGTTTTGGAATGGCTAGAGCATCAGAACTTCTCTATTATGCATTTTGCCTGCCACGGGGAATTTGACGAAAAAATGCCTTCAAGATCTCCAATTATTCTATCAGGACAACCGCTAAGACCTGATGATATAAATACAAAATTCGGAGAAGGACGTCAAAGGCCACTCATCTTCATCAATGCATGTCATACTGGACGAACAGGGTCTAGCTTAACATGGCTGGGCGGCTGGCCGGTTTGCTTTGTCAATATAGCTCACGTTGGGGCATTCATCGGAGCCATGTGGGAGGTAGATGATCAACTGGCAGTTCTATTTGCCAAGAGCTTTTATACTGCCCTATTAAGAGACAAATTCCCTATCGCACAAGCATTTCGTCATGCACGGGAGGAGATCCGCAGGGCTAAGCCCTACAATTCGAGCTGGCTGGCATATGTCCTTTATGCAGATCCCGAGGCAATGATGCTCGATTCTTAGAAAAGGTCATAAATTTGAAGGTGAGAGAAAATGTCCGAGATTTCAGGCGCAGATATCGAAAAGGTAATTGCAGGAGTTAAGAGAGCGATTAAAGCGGCTCAGAAGAGTGAATCTGAAAAGAAGGCACTCAATATAGAGAAGCTTGAGCTCACGCTGAAAGCTGTTGTTGAAAAGGTCGCAGGCGGAGAGCTAAAGATAACTATTCCAGTAATAGGCAGTTTAGGTGCCAGTGCAGAATTGGCAAGCAAAGATCTTCAAACCATCCAGCTCACACTTGTGCCAGCGAGATCGACTACTCGAACTGCAACCAGGACAGAGGCTTTTGAGAAAGACCTTGTTAAAGCGATAAAAGCTATTCAAGAAGGCATAAAAAATGCTTCAGAAGGTGAGCCAAAATTCACTCTTAAAGATGCTTCAGTCGAATTGAATTTCGTCGTGAATGCAAAAGGGGAGATATCTTTATTGGCTAAAGGCAGCGGCCAATCAGAGTTTGCGCAAACAGTGAAACTATCCCTGGTCTCTGCTTGAAATAGAATTTTTAATCAATTTTTTTATATCCGACCTGATATAGCGCATGCTAATCAGGGCAGCTAATGCTCCCAGGCCGCCCAGGCCCAGGCCGATGGCCATAACCCTGGTCTCCAGCTGAATCAGCATCAGAAGATTGAATAATATCCCCAGAACGGGAAGGACCGCAAGCTTCCCCAAAGATATTGGCACCCGGAAGGGGCGAGCGATCTGGGGCTTTTTGTATCGCAGGGATATCAGGACGGCATTGATCACAATGAAGGTCACAAATACGGTGAAGTTGTTGACATTGGCCACGAAGGCGATATCCTCCAGGAAGACAAAGGACATGGCTATGATCATGGAGAGGATTGTAGCAATCCAGGGAGCATGGGTTCGAGGGTGGACAGATGCCAGGATTGGGGGAAGCGATCCGGAACTGGCCATGCCGTAGATGATCCGGGATGAGGCGAGGAGCATGAGCAGAACGGTGTTGGTGGTAGCAAAGAGCGCCATGATGGATATGATGGCAGAGGCATTCGGCCCCAGGGCATAACGGGCGATGTCAGAGAAGGGGGCAGAGGAGCAGCTCAGCTCCTCCCAGCCCAGGACGCTAACCGCAGAGATGGCCACCAGTATATAGAGTATGATGCTTGCGGATATTGCCAGAACCAGCCCCCGTGGGATGTTTATCTCCGGATCCTTCGCTTCTTCAGAGAGCTTTACTATCTCCTCAAAGCCAATGAAAGCAAAGAATATCAGGGCAGATGCCTGCAGAATGCCCGCGCTGCCTAAAGGAGACATCTCCAATAGGTCCACACTGCCAAGATAGGGAATGCCCATATAGATCACAAGCACCAGTCCCAGGGCTTCCACAGTGGTCAGGACGATGGCCAGCCGGGTGGAATGAGTGATGCCGAAGAGGAGGACTAAAGAGAGAACCGCCAGCAAAGCGATGGCAGAGGGCAATATGGGCGTGCCGGTGAGCGCCTGGAAGTAGCCGGCAAAGCCAAGAGAGACCGTAGCCGCCCCCACCACTCCGCTGAATATGATCATCCAGCCGACGAGGAAGGCCAAGAACCCTCCAAAGGCCTGAGAGGTGTATTCGTATTCAGCGGCAGCTTTAGGAAACATGCTGGCCAGCTCGGCATAAGAGAGGCCGGTCAATAGGGCGATCAATGCCGATAGAGCAAAGGATATCCAGACCGCATTGCCCGCCAGACCCGCTGCCTCGCCGATAAGGGCATAGATCCCAGCTCCTAAAATTATGCCGACCCCGGATATGGTGACTTCAAGCAATCCCAGGGTGCGCCGAAGCCCTATCTTCTTTGCCACAGGCCTAAGATAGGAAATAATCTATTTATGGCTTTTCGGGAGCAACTGCTAAAAGATATAAGCCTGGAGCGGAGGAATCAATTGCAATGAGCATGAAAGATAGCGCCTCAGCTTTTAGAAAGAGAATGGCGGAAAATTTTTTGAGGCGATTTGATCATGCCGACCGGCACAGTCGCGGAGCTCTTCGACTTCTAGCCGCCACATTCAGCCGCATGTCTGAGACGGAAAGCTGGGATGCAGCAGCAGCGATTGCCTACTATTCCCTCTTCTCCCTCTTTCCAATGCTGATATTGCTGGTGATTTTAGGGACTTCGTTTCTCCAGACCAAAGAAAACTACCATCAGCTGATGAATTTTATTGGCGGGATTCTCCCCCCGGCAGAGAGCCTGGCAAGAGAGAACATTCAGGTGATCCAGGATCTGGGGGATAAGCTGAATATGCATCTGCCCCTCAAGGATCTATTGCAGGAAAATGTCAATCAGATCCTTCACTTGAGGCTGCCGGTGGGGATAGCTGCGGGGGCAGGTCTTTTGTGGTCGGCGACTGGTGTGTTTGTGATTCTGTCCAAGAACATAGATCGCGCATGGAGCAACTCCGAAGGGCGAAATCCTCTGGAATGGCGTTTAGTAGGCATTGCCATGGTCGGGAGCCTCCTTATCGGACTGATCATCCTCTCCATGGTGGTAGTCTCCCTGATCGGACTCCTGGACTTTAGCCTGGGCCTGTTGCTGGGCGAAGGGGGTGTTTATCATATGCCATTGGAGTCGAAGCTCTTGTACAGACTGTTTCCCGATGTTGTGATCTTCATCGCCTTCACCATCCTTTACTGGTGGGCTCCAAAGGTGGATATTAGATGGTCTGACGCCGCTTTTGGGGCATTTGTGGCCACTTTATGCTGGGAGCTTTCCAAGATGGGCTTTGCCTGGTATCTGGAGAGCGGCCTTTCCAATCATATGCTGGTCTACGGCTCACTGGGCACTGTAGTCATCCTGATGTTGTGGATCTATCTGAGCGGTTTGATCTGCCTCTTTGGAGCGCACCTTGTCGCCCAGATGGTGGGACGGAGGCAGGCGAAGGCAGCACCAAGAGAGAGCCATATAAATAAAGATTCAAAGGCTGGTGGAGCATAATGGTGCCCCTCAAAAAATTATATATTTTAGAATAGCTAAAGGATAGCTTACATGCCGGGGTCAAAGAGATTCAACTTATTAGCATCCGCTGTACTTCTCATTGTCTTTATCAGCACAGTGTATGTCACAAAAGCATTCATTGCTCCTCTGCTTCTGAGCTTTTTTTTCGCTTTCGTCCTGCTTCCGGTCTACTCTCGGATTTATTGCCTGACTGGAAGGAAGAATTTATCGGCGTTCATGTCTTTGCTCCTGGTCGTCCTGTTTTTCATGATCTTTCTTTCCAGTGCCCTTAACGCCATTGCCACAGAGACATCGGGCCTGTTTTCCTCTCAGGAGGATATCGTTCAGTCCATTGACATTTATATCACCCAGAAGACCGAAGAATCCTTTGACACCCTGCATGTCGTCTTGAATAATCTCGTCTCAGAGTCAACCGCAGATGAGACTGTAGAGCGATTGAGGGAGATGGTGAGGCCTTTCATCGAGGCCCCCAGAGACAGGATCCTCTCCGATCTGCTGCCACAGATTGCATTTGAAGCCACCAATTTAGCCACAGGCTTCATCAGCGAGCTGCCTGTGCTTATGTCCCAGTTCTTTGTGGCCATAATGATCACCTATTACCTTCTCATCGGAGGTTCCAGCGCGGTAAAGGGATTCTTGCTTATCCTTCCTGAGAGGGAATTGATGAATTATTTTATGGGGGAGCTGAATAAAATTTATAATAATCTTTTCAATGTTTACCTATTGACCTCCCTGATAACCGGACTGCTTGCTGCAATTGGATTTGCCCTCTTTGGGGTTTCATATCCCTTCTTATGGGGCTTGACAACGGCCATATTTGCCCTATTGCCCATGATCGGACCGCCGATCATCTTCGTGCCCATATGCATCTATTTCCTCCTGATCGGGAACTACTTGTCGGGCATAGGTCTGTTCATCTATAGTCTGATCTTCATCAATACCATCCCTGAGAACGTCATCCGTCCAAAGCTCGCCAGCCAGGGCGCAAAGATCCATCCCTCCATCACCCTCCTCGCTTTCGCTGCGCCGATCTTTGTGGTGGGATTTCTCGGATTCATAATAGGGCCGCTCCTTTACGGATTTCTTCTGGCGGCATTCAGGACCAGAGTCTATATGCTGAAGGAGGAGGGCGCAATAGACGAAAAGGAGCTTGTCGAGCTCTCAGAGGGAGAAGGCCTGCCTCCTGGAGCCAGATTTTGCGGTCTGGGCTTGAAGGCCAGATCGGCTCTGGAATGGCTGAGACGCTACCGTACTTGAGGCAAATGGCTGGGCAAGTCCTGTTCATCCCAAAGTTCATATCGTTGCAGCTCTAATTGAGAATCAGAGATGGAGAATGATCTGTCATGTCTATGGAGCCATAGAAATTGGCTCTTCGCCGTAACATTGCTTCTCATACTTCTCTCCTCTTACTTCCTCTGGCCGCTGCAGGACGGCATTGTCTTGGGAATAGTCTTCACTTATCTAGGCCGTCCGGTGAGGGATCTGTTTGGAAAGAGAAGACAGATTGGCTCTCTGGCGGCTATTATCTGCATCATCGCCCCATTATCCATTATATTTGCTGCCGGGGTCTTTGAGGCAGCATCTCAGCTCAGATGGCTGCAGAGCCATCGGGCGCAGATCGTAGCCACTGGCCAGGAGTTCATATCCAGCATTTACATTCCTCAATTCATCTTCGATGAGCTTTCCAGAGGCATGGACAATCTGATGGGAATAGGACTATCGATGCTCACCAGCCTGCCGGTATTCGATCTGGGAACGACGCTGACCCTCGGACTTCTGAATCTCTTAATAGCCTTTTGCGTATGCTACTACCTGCTGGTGGATGGCGATAGGCTCCTCGGGGCAACGGTAGACTTCTTGAGGCAGAAGAAGGGGGATTTTGAGCTTCGATGCCTGGGCAGAATTGATGGCATCTTAAGCGGCATCTATACGGGCAGCATCTCCACCGCCATGGTCTATGCGATCGCATCCGTTCCCATATTCTATCTCTTCGATATTCCCAGGCCCCTGGCCATGGCCAGCATAATACTCCTGGCAGGGGTGGTGCCATTTCTAACCTGGCTTGTCTTCCTCTTGACCGCCATATCCAGATATATTGAGATGGGGCCGATGGAGGCAGCAGTCTTCTTCTTCGCGGCCTCGGTTCTGGTGGCAGCAGTGGAGCTGGTCGTCCGGCCCTATATCGTCTATGCCAGATCGTCGATCCATCCCATGCTGGTGCTGCTCGCATTTCTGGGCGGAGGGCTTGTGGGCGGGGTCTTTGGATTCTTTCTCGCTCCCGCAATGCTGGGAACGATCTCTGGCATCTATCAGATGATAAAATCAGAACTGACAGGGATTAAGAGAGGGCATCAGCTGGAGAAAGTGGATGCTTTTGCGGCCATTCAAAATAATTAATAAAACTCTGAGAATGTAATGAATTCAGTGCATTAATAATTTTTGTGCCAAAGATATTTTCATCTATATATTTCGGCCTCGTTAATGAACGAATACCGAAAAGTATATATTCGTTAATCGCAGTATAGCGTATTGGCAAAAGTCAGAATTCTTTTTCCCTCCTACATCACAGACTTTTGCCTCCCTCCTTATTGCCCTTTTACTGCCTTGTGACGGATCAATTGCCTATAGCTGAGACGGCAATCCATATATGCCTTGCCGGTTTCAACTTGGCCTGAATGTTGAGCGACTCGCGCCTCTCCATTGTGGCTGAGCTGATAAAGGATCACATCGCCTTAGACGGGATCGATGGATATTGCCGGGAGACAGGAGTGCATAGCAGCGATTTTATCCCCATCGAGCCAGCTGACTTCCAGGGGAGGATACTGGCCATAGACGGCTCCAATGTCTCCGTCTGCGGCTGGTCTGTGGCAAGCATCAATCTAATCCGTTCTGGCTATGTGGTCTATCAGGGAAGAGACTGGAAGAGGACGGTCATCACCTTTAATGATATATTCTTTGCCGATCCGGCAATTTCAGCCGACCAGTTCGAGCCCCATTTGAGGCGCCTGGGCCAAAATCAGATCCGCCTCGCGGAAGAGGATTTGGATAGGCTCTCCACTTACTTCCGCGAGCTTCAGGAGTACGTATCCATAGACGACGCCATCAACGAGGCAAATCCCGGCGACATAATCCTCTATGACGGCAGCTTCGATGTATTCGAGCCCCTGCGAGCAGCTCTCTCTCGTATCTTCGAGCGAGCAGAGGAGAAAGAGGTCGCCCTCCTGGCGGTGGCCAAGTCCAGTTCGCTCTATTGGGGCGAGGGCATATCGCTTCCTTTCATGCACCATACAAATCAGGCAGGAAGCATGATCCTGCCCAACTCTCCCTGGTATTTGAACCTAAAGGACAAGAAAGTGAATCGAGGTCCGGGCAAATGGGGAGGGGAGAGTTACATCGTCCGATTCACCGGTTGGAGCGATCATGCCTTCCGGGTGGATGTCCCCGCATACCTGGCCGGCAAAATTGAGCAAACACTGGCCGGTATATCATCCTATTCAACCTCGGCGGAGTGCCCAGGCTACCCTCATGCCCTCTTTCGGGCTCACCGGGACATAAAAATCGCAGAGAACGAGGGGATATCTTTGAGGATGAAGCTGAGAGATATGCTATGCAGAGAGGGTTTGAGCCCGTCCCAGATAACAATGCTCATGCAGGACTATCATGATATCCTGGAGATGCACCAGAGAATCTAGGCTGTTTGGGCTGCAATAGATGAGATAATAAAAAAGCCAAAAGAAGGATAAATATGGTGACGCCGAAGCTAGATATCGATCATATCAGAGGGGAGAGAGCAGAGCGAGATTCAGATCGATTGGTGATAGAGAATGAGAGGACTACCTACCGCATTCTCTCCAAGAGCGTCAGAGAGTACCATTTCATCGTACCCTACGACTCATACCAGGATCGGGTGGAGGTAGGCCAGATATTCTCCATTCGGGATCGCGACCTCACTTTTCTGGCGCGGATTCTGAACATCGAGCACAGCTCTAACTATGATGGCCACTGGGATACCACCATGAGGGGCACCCAGTTCTATGATGACGACCAGATATTCAACCGGGTGATCGCAGAGCCACTAGGCTGCGTATCCTCGGACGGGGCTTTCAGGAAGGCCAGGACCCTGCCCACCAAGTT
>NZ_DAKC01000121.1:10957-18746 GCF_002496465.1 Methanosaeta sp. UBA356
ATGGGAGACATAGAGGTGGGATACCTGAGAAACGGCTCGATTCTAGTCGAAGATATACCAGTCTCTTTGCACAGCAATGCCATGGACCATCATATGGGCGTTTTCGCCACCACCGGCATGGGAAAATCCAATTTTATGAAGGTCTTTGCCGCCTCATGCATGCGGCTGGCTGCTCGGGGAGAGTCGAAGTTCGGCCTATTGATCGTTGATCCTCATGGAGAGTATCTGAAGGGAAAAGACCTGACAAGAGGGCTGGTTCACCTCAAGAGGTACCGAGAGGGGCTGGCCTGCTACTCCACAGATCCAAAGAATGCCTCTGATCCGGATGTGGAGGAGCTGGCGATAGCTGAGAGCAACATTCGGCCTGAAGATATAGCGCTTCTATACGATTGGTCGCCGCCCCAGAGGGATGCCCTGGATGCCATATCCAGGATTCTGGACTCGGGCAGTTGGCTGGAGGAGATTCAGCGTCCTGAGGGCCTGGCCAGGATGGTGCAGGATGGCTTTAAGGATACCACCATCATGGTCCTGATCCGGAGGATCAAGAACGAGCTGGAGAGAAATAAATACATAAAGAAGAGGTCGAGCCTTGACAACATCATAGCCCGGCTGCAGAAGGGCGATGTCGTCTTGGTGGACATACCGAGGATCAGCGACCGCTCAGAGCTCTTCTTGCTCTCCGTTCTCTCCCGACATATACTGGAGGAGTACAAGAAAGACCCGTCGGGGGAGAGAAAGAACTGCCTTATCACCATCGAGGAGGCGCAAAGGGTCTTGGGCGGAGGAAACAATATCTCCCGCTTCGAGAGCATTGCCCGGGAGGGCAGAAAGTTCGGGGTGGGTCTGTGCGCCATCACCCAGCAGCCAAAGCTGATAGACAGACAGCTCCTCTCTCAGTTCAATACCCTGGTGGTTATGGGCCTGGGAGACAGAAATGATCGCCAGCAATTAGAGGAGTCGGCCAAGCAGGATCTATCCTCCATGGACATAGAGATCCAGACCCTGGAGAAGGGAGAGGCGGTGGTCTCCACATTGAAGATCCCCTTCCCCGTGCCTGCCAAGATCCACCGCTTTGAGGATTACCTGCGCCGTTTGAACCAGGAGGAGAAAGACGAAGGCCTCATAAAGAGAGGAGGCTTTAAGCCCTTCCTGCCATGAAGATAATCCACCTCGCCGATTCTCATCTGGGATTCTCCAGCTACAGCCGCCTGGATGAGCACGGCCAGAACAGGATAGAGGAGATGGTCTACTCCGGTTTTGAAAAGGCGATCGAGCAGATAATCAGGGCTCATCCCGATGCCGTGGTCCATGCAGGAGATGTCTTCCATCACGTCCGGCCCAAGATCAAGCCCCTGTTCATCTTCCAGAGGGGGCTGCAGCGGCTGGTGGAGGCAGCAATTCCAGTGATCATAATCAGCGGCAACCACGATGCTCCCAAGAGCTTCAACCAGACCAGCCCCTTCCGGCTCTTCGAGGGTTTGAGGGATGTGCATATCGCCCAGCGCTACAGCTATGAGCGCTTCGAGGTGGGCGACCACTGTTTTCATTGCATTCCCTTCTGCCTGGAGCCGCAGGACTACCTGACGGAATTCGGGGAAATCAAGCGCTCGGGAAGGGATGTCCTGGTGATGCACGGCATGGTCGAGTCTCTGAAAAACCAGAAGATGAGGAGCGTGGGCGAGCACGAGCTGAATGACAGCCTCCTGAAAAGCGACTTCGACTATATCGCTCTGGGCCACTATCACGGCCAGGCCCAGGTTTCTGCCAATGCCTATTATAGCGGTTCGGTGGAGTACTTCAACTTCGGAGAGGCCCGAGATGTGAAAGGCATGCTTCTCGTCGACCTGGAGACTGGAAAAGCATCCAATGTACCGGTAAAGCCCAATTACATGATAGACCACCCGCCGATAGACTGCAGCGGCATGCGATCCGATGAGATAGCAGAGATCATCATGGATATGTGCCATGAGGATGAAATTTCAGATCGGATGGTTCGGATAAATTTAAAGAACGTCAACCGGGTGGCCTACAGGAGCATAGATCAGGGAAAGCTCAACCGCCTGGGAGGGGCAGCGATCTACTTCAAGATCCGGCTGGATTTTTGCGATGAAGAGGACAGAATTGAGCGGCCGGTGGACCGAAGGATGCTTCATGTGGATTTCGCCGGATTTTTGGGGGAGAGGCGTTCGGCGAATCTGATACCGGAGACTATCAAGGACGAGGTGGTAAGCTATGGGACAGAGATCATGAAAAAGGCGGTACTAGCCAGGCAAAAAGAGACAACAGATGCACCTTAACAAGCTTTTCATGCATAACTTCAAGAAATTCCGCCGGGCGGAGGTGGAGTTTCAGGATGGGCTCACCGGCATCGTGGGAGGCAACGGCGCCGGTAAGAGCACCATTGTGGAGGCCATAGCCTGGTCTTTATACGGAAGCCGGGCTTCGAGCATAAAGAGGGACTTCATACGCAACTCCCGGGCAGGTGATGCGGAGACTGTGGAGGTCAAGCTCTCCCTTTCTTTGGGGAAGAGGGAGCTGGATATCTACCGCTCCATGAAAGGGAAGAATATGTCACCGGAGGCATTTCTATTCCTGGACGGGCAGAGGATTGCCGCCGGCACAAAGGAGGTCGACCAGAGATTGGAGGATATTCTGAAGATCAGCTATCAGGATTTCATGAAGACCTTCTACGCCCGGCAAAAGGACCTGGACAACCTCCTCAAAGAGGGCGGAATGGGAAAGAGGGAGTATCTGCTCAAGCTCCTCGGCCTTGAGGACATCAAGGAGAGCGCCCTGGAGCAGATCAAATCCGATCGATCAAGCCTTGAAGACCAGAGAAGCCGGCTGGCCGGAGCCTTGGGGGAGATCGGGGAGGTCCAGGCCCGGCTGATGGAGGCGTCACGGGAGATATCCTTTGTCAGAGAGGGGCTGGTGGAGGGGGAAAGATGCGAAGCCCAATTGCTGGGGGAGAAGGAGTTGCGGCTCATGGAACTGGATGTTCTTAACCAGAAGATGAACTCTTATGGCATTCTGGCGGAGAGGGCCTCCCGGCTGCAGGAGGAAGCCAGGAGCCTGGAGGTTCTCGTAGCCAGAGATGAAGGGCGTCTGAAGGAGATCGAGGCATCAAAGAGGCTTCTCGAAAAGATCGGTCCCGCTCTGGATAGGCTGACCGGAGTCCTGTCAAGGCTCGAGCTGCTTGAGCCCAGGAGGAACCTGTACGAGGAGATCTCCAGGAAAATAGCAGTGGCAAAGTCTCGACTGGAGGGAGATAGAGCTGCTCTGGAGAAGGATGAGAAGAGGCTCGTGCAGCTTGAAGGGGATAGGGCCAGGCTCGATGAGCTTCTGCCCCAGGAAGAGGATTACAAAGAGGTTCAAGTGCTCCTGGCCAGGTTGGAAGAGCTGCGAGAGAGGTATGCCAAAATCAGCCTGAGCCAGAAAGAGGATGCTATCAGGCTACAAGGAGCAAGGTCGAACCTGGTCCGAGTGGACAGATCTATAGAGGATCTGCAAAGAGCGTCTGCCAGGTACGAAGAGCTTTGGCCGGCAATAGAAGAAGAGAAGAGGCTGAAAGTTGAGCAGACGAAGCTTTCCGGAGAGAAAGAACGGCAACGAGAGCTTGACCTTCTGGAGAGCCAGAAAAAGGCCCTGGCGGGCAGGATAGCAGCCCTGCGGGAGGCGGCAGCAAAAATCCGGGAGAATCTTCTGGGCCTGGGAGACCTGGAAGAGAGAGAGGAACAACTGCGCCGGCAGGACAGGGACCTTGATTCTCTCGGATCCGAGCTGAATAACGCCTTAGCCGATCTCAGAGGGAGCCTGAAGGTTCAAGAGAATACGTATCTGGAAAATGAGAGGGCACTTAAAAAGGTCAGATCTTTAGGAAGTGAGGGGCTCTGTCCCACCTGCGAGAGGCCTATAGAGGGCCAGAGGGATCTGCTCCTCGGAAAGTACCAGTTCGCTCTGGCCCAGGCAAAAGAGGAGAGGGAGAAGCTGAAGGGATTGGCAGGATCACTTACTGAGAAGATCGAGGGGGTGGCAAGCTCTCGTAGCCGGCTGGCCGGGGCCTTCGAGGAACTGAATGCCAAAAAGAGCCTGCGCTCTGCTCTGCAGGCGGATATGAGAAATGCCGATTTGCAGATAAAAGAGGCCACTGAAGAGATGGAAGGGATCATGGCTATGGTCGGATCTTTTGGTCCTGTCTCCTTTGACGCCAAAAGGCTCCAGGATGTCGAAGCCGCTCTGACAAAGCTCGCGCCAATGGCGGAGGAGTGCCAGGGCCTGGCAGTGCGAAAAGAGGAGCTGCCCCGGAGGGTACTGGAACGGGAGGCGATAAAAGAAGAGATAGAGACACTGGCCAAGAGAGGGGAGCATCTGGAGGAGCAGATCAGAGAGCTGGGCTACTCAGAATCTCAATATATCGAGGCTAAAAGATTGTGGGAGTGCTGCAAGTTCCCGCACGAGCAGTTTATCACCCTTCTGGAGAGGACAAAGGAGATCCCGGCTCTGGAGGAGAAGATTGCTCTTCAGAGGAGCGAGATAGAAAAAGCCTCCCGGTCCCTGGTGGAGCTGGAGAGATCTGTCAAGGATCTGGGCTTTGATCCGGAAGAGTACAGCTCTTTACTGGCAGAGAGAAAGAGGCTGGCCCAGGCGGAGGAAGAAGCCAATAAAATAAAAATCCGGCTGGCTCTTGAGCCCGAGGTCAAAGAAAAGCTGGCCGAGTCTCAAGGTGCCCTGGAAGCCAGGCAATTGGATATCGCCCGGATAAGGGCGGAGATGGAGTCATTGGCCTACAGCCAGAGGACCCATGAGATGGCAAAACTTGCCCTGGCCGAGGCGGAGAGGAATCTCGTGGCATCGCAAAAGGAACTGTCCGACAAGAGGATTCGCCTTGGCGTCCTGGAAGCGGAACTGGCAAGGCTGAAAGAAGAGGAGAAGAGAAAGAAGGAGCACGAAAAGAGGCTGGAAGAGACCTCGAGGAAGCTGGAGGTGGTGGAGATGACCCGAGGCCTTGTCAACGATTTCATGGATCAGGTTCTGATCAGGGTGAAAAACGATATTGCCAAAGCGGCCAGCGAAATCCTGGAGGAGGTCTCAGGCAAGTACAGCCTGCTGAAGATCGACGACGACTTCAACATTCAGGTGGAGGACGGCGGCAATTACTACCCCATCTCCCGCTACTCCGGCGGGGAGATCGATATGATCGCCGTATCGGTGCGGGTGGCCATAAGCGAGTACCTGATGCGCTTCGGCCCGGATGGTGAGAGCTACTCCTTCCTGATCTTGGACGAGGTCTTCGGCAGCCAGGATATCGAGCACCGGGAGAAGATGATCCAGATGTTAAGAAGCTTAGAAGAGCGTTTTCCCCAGATAATCGCCATCAGCCACATCAGCGACGTGCAGGGGCAGTTCGACAATACATTGCTGGTGGTGGAGGACGAGCTGGGCAACAGCCGGGTAGAGGCAATTTGATTTGATCTATCAACTCACCATCCAGCTGAAAGCACAGCGGTTCCTTAAGAAGCTAAAAAAGAAAAATCCGGATGCAGCGTCAGAAGTAGTAATGGATATATTTGAGCTAAAAAATGATCCCAAGACATCGATGTGAGTTTATAAAAGATGGCTTCGTCAGTTGAAATCATAAAGAACAAAAGTTCCCGAAAGCTTGATGCCTTCATAGACTCCTTGACCGACAAAGAGATTGATGAGTTGAACGCCGATGAAGGCGGTGATGAAGAGCCTATGCCTTTTGAGGAGTTTTGCAGGAAAGCAGGCATTAAACTTCAAAAATAATTAAGATAGCCCTAGAGCCAGGAGTGAACCCCTGATAGTAGACAGGTAGTTAAGCAACAGTATTTAAAGCAACCTCCAATTCGAACTGATCCGGAGACATGTAATGTTGATCACGTACTCCCTTTATCCCCGATGCAAGGCGGATTTTTTTAAATAAAATCTGGGGGGGTGTCAGACACCCCATCCAAGATAGGTTTGGGTCTGTTTATGGATGGCTGCCAATTCCTCAAGGGGCATCGCCCATCTCGACACAGAGGACATAGGGATCCGCCGTAGAGCGCTTGTACCAGAGCCTCGCCTGACTGAGTCCCACCTCCTTCAGCATGGAGTTCAGCTCCTCCGGTGCCACCGGCTTCAGCGTTCCGGCGCTGACGTCGAAGAGGTAGCTTGTCCCTCCCTTCAGGGTAAACGGTCCATAGGCCTTCCAATCGTCGGATACCCCTATGTATCCGGAGACTCTCTTTCCGCTCCAGATTATGTATCTCCCGGGGTCTAAGAGGCATCCTGCTGTGTTCCTATCAGTGGAGCTGGCCCCGAGATCGGTATAATCGACCACCGGCCAGGGTAGAAGGTCGAGGCTCTGGCATGGTGCACCCTCCCTGCAATCGAAGTCGGCACACTTCGGCCTTCCTTCAACGAGCCCCACCTCTTCCGACCTGTCGAAGTCCCCATCAGATAAGGATCTCTGATCATCCCATATTACTACGCTTCCTATCAGCCCATGAGTGTCAGATCTCCAAGAGTCTGTTCCGATGAGGACCGTCGCATAATTCGGGTTTGGAAGCCCGCCAGTGTGGGGATTAGTTCCCTTCAGGATCCCATCGACCCAGATCTCCACCCCCCGGGGCCCCCAGGTCCCCATGACATGTCGCCATTCTCCGATAAGATCTTCTGGAGGTATGCCGCTATCTGCCACCTTCCATCCGCCAGCCCATATCATGAAGACCAGGTTTTTGGAGTACCTGCTGTGCGTACCCAGGTAGAATCCGTCATCATAGCTTCCGCCGTACTCCCTCCCTGACGCCGCTAGGACGAAGTCCTTAGGGGCCGACTCAAGTCTGACCCACATCTCTATAGACCCTTGCTTGAGGTCCCTCGTCGGGTTCTGGTGGACGTTCCCTACCCTCACATAATCTCCGCTCCCGTCCAGCTTCAGGGCAGGAGCGTATCCCTCTTCTGCGACGATGGATACGTTACCAAATAATTCTCCGGGATGCTGTCCGGTCGCGTCGTCGGCATCCCCATCGAAGTAGTAAAGGGCAACGACGGTTTCTTCGATCTCTCCGTTTGCGGCGGGTGAAGACTCCCTCCGCACCACAGAGAAGGTGTTGCTCCGGGCGATCTCTTCATAACTGCTGCTTCCGGCCCAGTTCTCAAACATCCTGAACTCGTACTCCCCCAATTCCTGGGGGGCGGCAAAAGTCAAAGTCCCGCTCTTTTCGCCTCGCAGGTAGCTCCACTCCCCGTATCTTTCATTCGCTGCGTCTATCCTGTAGATGGCGATCCAATCGGTGTCGAATCCTGGTGCGCCAGAGTAGACGACGGTTATCTTATCTGCAGGGTTTACTGCAGATGGCGAAGCAGAAAGGGTCGGCAGCTGGCCGGAACCGAGGCTGATAACTGCAAAGAACAATAAGACCATAGTGCCAGCGCATAAAATCCGTCTTATTTTCAATTTAAGCCACCTCAGGATGAATAAGACGCTAAACTATGAACATCTTTTGGTATCATATCATTTTTGGGTAGTCCACCTTGGCAGGCTCTTTCTGCTGGAATAGGGACTGTCCTGGCTATGGCAAAGTAGATCACGGCAACATCGTTCGATACGGCCGGATCGACAAGGCACTCAGCACTTGAAATGCATACTACTGTCGCAGGCATCGTTCTCTAAAATATAGAAGTGATGAGGGAATAATACGGCAATCGATTCCTATACTAATTGTTCTTTCGCTGGGATCTTTTATATAATTGCTATAATCTTCTGTACTTTCCAAGTTTCTCC
>NZ_DAKC01000018.1:0-21361 GCF_002496465.1 Methanosaeta sp. UBA356
AGAAAAAGAAATACCATGATTCCCTTCAGGCTTATGAAAAGGCTATAAATATCGATTCGCAGTCAATCAAATGTTATATTAACAAAGCAAATGCTTTATTCGAACGCGGAGAGATTTTATCAAAACAAGGCAATAGTGGTGCTAGATCCTATTTAATAAAAGCACTTGACGTTATAGAGACCGCGGTGGATCTCGGTATAAAGTACCAGGCAACTTGGAAAAAGGGAACGCCAGAGGAAGCTAAAGCAGTTCAAGAATATGCTAATGCATGGATGACCAAAGGCAATATCCTCTTAAATATAGCAAAAGATTTAGGAAAAGATGAAAATGCACATTACAGTACAGATCTCCTCCCGCATGCTATTAAGGCTATTCAAACCGCAGTAGAATTATATACAAAATTAAATTATGGACAAAATCCTGAGCTTATTGGTGCTTGGAGTAATAAAGGAAATGCTTTGCTTAGCATAGGAGAATACGACGAGGCTATAAACGCATCCAATGAGGCGATAAGATTAGATCCGAGCAACCCACGCGCGTGGGCTAATCTAGGCATTGCCCTTATAGGCAAAGGCGATGCTCTGGCTGCTAATAACGAGCATAATGCTGCATCCAAGGTTTACGAGGATGCAACTGAAAATTTTAATAGAGCCATAGCTTTGGAACCAGACACCGCAATGTTTTGGTTTGGTAAAGGTAATGCCTTTAAAGCTCTGGGAAATGTTGATGAAGCAGTTCATGCTTATGACAAAGCCATTGAGTTTGACCCACTGTATTCAGATGCCTGGAACAATAAAGGTTATGCTCTATTTGAGCAAGGCGATTATGGCAAAGCCATAAAATCGTATAACAAAGCGATCGATATTAATCCGTATGACATAATCGTTCAGAAGAATAGAGTTCTTGCTATCGATGCTATTGATAAATCTATCGCGGATGAAGTAAACAAAGGAATTACACTCTCTGGGCTTTGTATCCATGGAGAAGCCCTGCATTCTTTCGATAGGATCATCAAGCTAAATCCAAAACATGCAGGTGCATTCAACAATAAAGGAATCGCTCTGTACAATCTCGGCAAATATGAGGACTCCATCAGAGCTTATGACAAAGCTATCAAGAAGAGCCCGAAACATTCAAGTGCGTGGTATAATAAAGGAAAAGCCTTCCTGAAGCTTCGTAGATACGGAGATGCGCTATTTGCTTTTGATATGGTCACTAACCTGAAGCCAGAATTTGCAGATGCTTGGTACAACAAAGGAATTGCACTTGAAAAATTAGGCAAAATTGATGAAGCAATATTGGCTTATGACCAAGCCACTAAACTGAAACCTGATTTCACTGCTGCTTGGTATAACAAGGGACTTAATCTTGGTAATCTATGCAGGAATGAAGAAGCGTTATTTGCTTTTGATATGGTCACTAACCTGAAGCCAGAATTTGCAGATGCTTGGTACAATAAAGGAATTGCACTTGAAAAATTAGGCAAAATTGATGAAACAATATTGGCTTATGACCAAGCCACTAAACTGAAACCTGATTTTGCGGAGGTTTGGCATTATAAAGCCATTGCTCTTAAGCTACGCGGTCGATTTCAGGAAGCCGATGCAGCCTACGAAAAGGCCAAAGCTTTTGGGTACAAAGCAAATCCTAGCTCAGCGCTCTCTCGGCCTCCTTGATCTTATCCGTTCTCGTCAGTTGTCGTCCATTATCGCCAGCCTCTGATGCTCGCTCGCCTGGGCTCGATTGGCTTGGCCTGTGCCCGCTGCCAGGGCCACTTCACGAGTACGCCTCCAGTGTCCTTTGCTACCCTGTCGTCCTTGCCTCAGCCTTGCCCTGGCCTTTTGCCACAGCTGGCTCATTGTAGATGCAGAACACCCGATCGGCCAGCTCTTGCCACATTTCTTGTAGCTGGTGAGTCCAGATAGGGGGTGCAGAGCAGGACCGCGGTCTCCCTGGAGATCTGCTTGAGGACCTGAGCTAGGTAGCCCACCATCTCCAGGAAGCCCTCATAGAGCAGGGGGTCGTGCTCCACGATCAAGAAGCTGTGGTAGTTCTCCTCCAGGATGGTCATAAGCTGAAAGGAGGTAAAGGCGCGGCGCACATCCAGCTAGATGATGTTGCGATTTAGGCGGCTGAGGATGCGGGAGTAGTTGCCGCAGATGAAGAGGATCTTGCCGCGCTGCAATTCCGGGTGGCTGTTGATGGCGCCGGCCAGGACTTCCACCGGGGCGACCAGGATGCTGAAGGTCTTGGGGAGGAGGGAGACGGCCGGGCAGAGTTCGATTTCTATGATGGAGAACAGGTGCTCTGGGGATATGAGAGGGCTGCAAGGAGGCGAAGGTGAAAAAGAAGGCGATTAATTGTCTGTCTAGAATTGATTTAGATGCCACAAGGATGCTAGAATCTCATCCCTTGAAAGCCTGAATAGCATTAAGCTTACGAATCTCGGGATCAGACACTTCCTTAGGCAAGACGCACATCCCTCAGCCCCCAATCCCTGCATTTATTATTCTTCAAAAACATCCAGATGATATCAACATCAGCAGTGGTCGGACGTGAAGCTCTCCGCCCCGGCCACATTGGCCTTCTCAAGCCCCAGAACTTTGTAATAAATCTTGGGCACAATGGTGCATCATCATTCCATGATTTCCTTGGCTATGACTTCATTGACTCGATTGAAGATCTTCAAGTTCCTTTTTTATAATCGGTTTCAATTCATTATTTATTCTATCTATAAAATCAGGCAAATTCGGTGATCTACCCCTAGTATTCATTTCAGTTCTAGCCCAACCATGTATTTTTTCCGCAATTCTCTTTACCTCTGGAGAAGAGTATAATTGAATTGTCTCCAATTGTGGCACTATCTTATATTGCGCATACCACGCATTTATTGGACGTATTGACATCAGCTCCATAAATTTCGAGTAAGCATCAATTCGAGGCCCATTATTGACTATACTCTTAGGAATTTCCCATCCCTGCTTGTAAGCTTCTAGTTTTTGACGAGGAATTATGAACCCTAGATTACTGTTACGCATGCCATTATCCGAAATCCAACTAAAATCTATTCGGAGATTTGTTGGAGGATTATCTCCTGGAAATTCTAATAGGAAATCTAGTTTATTACCAGGTCCAATTTCATTTTGTGCCGTAGATCCTGGCAGAAGTCTACATATTTCTGAAGGGTATTCTTGAAGTGGATACCCATCGATATATACTTGAATCTCTCGTGCCCATCCAGGCCCTTTATTCTCGATGATCATATCGAGAACCTTATCCCCCTCGGCCCTTGATGCAATAATCAGATCTGCTCTCATAGCAGCATTTTTTCGGTCGGCTTCTTGATCCTTTATGATTGCCAGTTGTTGATCATAAATATCTGTTTGTTTTTCCATGATTCCAGCTTGTTGTTTCGATATGGTTGTCTGTTGTCCTTGATATCCTGCCTGTCTTTCGAAAATATCCGTTTGCCTTTGAATAATGGTTGTTTGTCGACTGGAAATAGTAGACTGTCTCCATGCAATAATGGCCAAGATGAAGGTAGCAATGCAGGCAAAGGCTGCTGCAATCGCTGATATCCAATCGGTATAGCCAATTTCAGTTGCCATATCCATCCTTGTGGCTGCATAGAGGCGCATATGAATAAAAAGCCCTTTGGTCATAAGAATAAAAAAGTTCGTGAATGAGAGTCCTTTGCAATGATATGATAATTGATCCTCAGGACTGCAGACCGTTTACATCCGCGCCTTCGCTTCTATGGAGATGGGAGACATCGAGCTGGCCCAGAAGCTTTTCAAGGCGGAATTGGAGATGGAGGTACCCGAGGAGCTGCGCAGTCTGGCCGGGAACGGCCTGCGAGAGATTGCCGCCCGCGAAATCAAGGCCTGTGGGCCGAGGATGGATGCGGTCTTCTATCTGCTGGATGCCATGCGGCTGTTCTCTGGGAAATCGCTGAATGAGGTCCGGGAGGTCGCCTTCGAGATCGGCATGCTGGGGCATTATGAGCCGGACATCAACGACCCCAAGAAGACCCATGTCCTGTGGTCGCTGCCGGGGAGGACCTTCTCCGCCCTGGAGCTGCTGTGCATTATATACGCTGGCTCAAGAGGATCGAAAAAGGGGATGGATATCAGGTGGACCTGGGCGAGGAGCGGGGAATGCAGGTGAGTCCCGCGAGAGATAAGTAAAAAATTGATCATGAAGCAGTTTCTTACAGGAGGCCGGACCGTCATCCCTTAATACGCTCTCGCCAACCCTTTAATTGGTGTAGGTCTTGGATGCAAAGGTGGGGGACATCGTGGAGCTCCGCAGCCGCTTGTGGCGTGTGGACTCACTTGATGGAGATGTTCTTGCAGCTACCAATATTGAGGGGGGAGAGATCGAGCAGAGGCGATTCTATCTTCCATTTTGAGATCATTCGCAAAGCCAATATCGAGTCGCCAAATCCAGAAATGTTGGGCGATCCAGCTTCAAATAAGCTCCTGATCCAAGCCTATCGCTATTCTATGCTTCATGGAGCTGCACCTCTATTAAGCCTCCAGCGCAGCAGCGTCATCCCAATCACTTGCAGGAAGTATGGGCGGGCAGATTAAACAAAGTTTAAAGCCGACATCTGCAAGAGTTAAATACATAATCCTAGAACACAAGAGCAAAAATTGGAGCAAGGGACATCGAGAAGGTCATCCAGAAGAAATATGGCAGACACATACCGCGTAATGCTATCCATCAAGCTCTCACTCCGCAGATCAATCAAAAGTTGATATCATTCTAACGTGCAATGACTATCTTCACAGGCGAATTGCCTAGCCATTAGCCACTGCACCTAGCACCTCTTTGCCTTGGTGATTACAAAATTATTTCATATAAATATTTTATTCAGTTCTATACGAAATAGATATATAAATTTAATATATAATTTATTTAAATATTAGTTATAAGATGCGTGTTATCGGTATCAAATCGCTATTTTTCGTTGCTCCTATTATAGGCGTTTTTTCGTCTTTTTTTCCGAAAAATTTTTGGACATCATCCCTCTCTGAAATCAAACCGAGCCGCCTAAGAAAGAAACGGGAACCCCAGGGGGCCAGCTCCGCCATCCACCATAGGCCACTATCTCCACCAGCTTCTTCCGCAGCCTAGCCGCAGGGGCCTTGGCTGGATAGCCCAGGGCGAGCATCACGATCACACGGATATTTTCTGGTATATTCAGGATCTCCTTGACTTTGTCCTCTTTGAACTCCCCAATCCAGCATGTGCCCAGACCCTCTTCTATCGCTGCCAGGCTCATGTGATCTACTGCAATGGTCACAGTGCTGGCCCGCAGGTCATGATATTAGCGGCCCCGTTCGCAAGGGCCTGCCAACCAGCTCCTTGCCGGCCTACGGATTTTGTTGTCCTTTGCTGAAAGGACCACAGATCGAATTGACCAAAAAAGCATAGCAGCACTCCTGCATCGCGAAGCGCGTCATGCGAAGCATATGCGGCAGAAGATCCCGAGCCCCTGACCAGTACCGACCTCCCTGAAGGGCAAAAGACTATCCCAGAAAACGATCCTATGCTGGGCGATATGCCCTATATACATCTCTCCGCATGACTGATTATGTGCCGTCAGAATAGCCTTTGGCCGATGGCATATGCGTGTAGTGAGTCCGTCGCCCCATCAAGCCGCTCCTCAAACGGCTCAACTATTATCGATTTAGCAGTATTATTCAAGGAATGTGGTTATTTTTGATAATATAATCATAAAATAGAAAATTTAAGAGGCAGGCGTTGTTCCTGCCTCCTTGCCACATATATATTCAACCGCAGCCGCCGCCTTTCCGCTGGCCTTTAGAAACATGATTTTGTCGTCTTTTAGAACGCTCAGCCAGTTCTGTATATACGCCGAAGAATTCTCTAGAGTATTGTCGATCCCATTGCCGGCACACAGATAAGCTGATGTCAGCTCAGCAACCAGCTCCTCGAAGCTGTATTCTTCGCCGCCGAATGACGCAGCGCCCATGACCCCCGAGCGGTTCAGCCTTGACTTATGGCCGGTGCTGTGGCCATATTCGTGGAATTTCGTAGCAATATATCCATATGTCGTCCGGAATGTATCCATTGGTGGCAGGTTTACGAGGTCTTCCCTTGGTTTGTAATAGGCCGAACTCCCGCTCTCCCTGTAGGCGGGCGGGTTTGGCATCTTTGAGAGGACAGCATCGCATGCCTCAATCAGATCTCGATCTGGGTCCAGGGCTGCACCTGCCTCCTTCCTGGGTACGCCATCGGTCTGATCCCAATTGAACACAGGGAAGGACTTAATAAAATGATAGACCTTCAGCTCTTTTGTTCCATCTTCCTTTTCGACTTCCCTGACATTCTTATCTGAAAATACAATGTAGGTGGCCTTCTCGCCTCTCTTGATGTGCCCTCCGTGCTTTTGAGCCTGCCGAAAGGTCAGCCAATACTGAGATGAGTAGCCCCTGACCATCTCGGCGATACCAAGGGTCAGGATGTTCACCCCCCGATACTGTTTGCCGCTGTCATAATTTGTGGGCATCTGACCAGTCCAGGGGCGTTTCCAGGGGATGATTCCCTGTTCTAGGGCTGCAAGGATGCGGTCATTTACCTGAGTATATACGTCGTTGGCCATGGTCCTCAGGCCTCCTTCTGATCCAATGCGATCTTGGCATTGATCGTGTCAATGTCTACAGGGCCGTTGAACCCGCCAGGCCACTTCCCGCTGGGGCGGATGCTATCCGATGTCTCGGCCGTGACATGCCCAGGTGCATTAGTTCCTGGGAAATACCGCCGCTGGTGCTTGCATTTCTGGCCAGGCCGGTATGCGGCAGACGGGCAACTGCATGATTGGGCAGTGGTGATGTAGTATGCATCTTTCCTGTTGTTCAGAACCAGCACCATGTCCAAGAGCTCGACCACATCGGGAAGCGGGACAGTTGGCTTGCCAAGGTATTTCAACAGCGATTCGATTGCCTCGGTGCTTTGAGTCACCGGGGCACTAAACAATACTCTAGTAGTCATTCACCCCGGCAGAAACCGCTGGGCTAGGAATCATAATCAGGACTCCTGATCAACCGAAAACAGATTCATAAACAAATCAGACTGGATATATCGCGGGAATCGATAAGCTCGTACGGCAACTCTGTTATCAACATGACTTTTCTCTTCTTTGTCTCAGTTCCCCTTATGCACTCCCTCATTCGTCTCTATCACTTACCTTGTTCTCCCTTTTTCATTCTCTTCATCCCCCATCTTTTCTCTTGTTCCTCCCCTATCGTCTCATTTCTCCCCAGCCCTATAATAGAAAACAAAAAAACCGAAAATCCTGGGAAAAATGTATACATAACCAAATACTGTCTGATGTTATCGATTTTGCCAAAGATATTCACATTTGATACCTCTGATTTATATATACATTTAAAAGCCGTCTTGCGGAGATCAAAAAAAGTCCTCTCTTCAAATTTGCAGATATTTACGCGAAATCAATATTCCTCATGTTGGTTGTCTGCTGTGATTAGTTGGGCGTTGCAGGGCTTGCTTTCGATAAAAATAGACTATCACGAGATCTGCATGGAACACACTGCAATTGCATTGAGAAAGCTGGTTTTTCGTCTTTCTTTGTTGTTGGTCGTGATCCTAAAATAGGTTTAAGTTTCTGGAACTCGATTACCGATTGCGATCTCTCGGACACGCCCCGAGAGAGGACATTCTGGGCAAATCAGCACTCAATAAGGCCTAATTCTGCGGCTTGCCTAAATACCAATCCATAGTCAATTCACGACCCGAGCCTGAAAAATATATCGCTTTTATCCGCCAAAGTCGCGGATAAAATCTGCGGGGTAAAATAAAACGGACAATGCGATTTGTACTATGTTTACCAGCTAACGGTTTCGGGGGTGGAATGCTGCTCTTGTTTTCTGTAGCCCCATGACCTTGAGTCATATATGACTCACGCTGATTTTTCGCCGCTATTCTGCGAGGCAGAAAAACGAAAAACCGGTAGCTGGTAAAACATCTTGTCGAACTATATTTTATCACTTATTGACCAACCACTTTTCCTTCTTTGCTCATTTTTCTTGATTTTACCATCATAATATAATTCACTGAGAGCAGGACTTATCAAGCTATTTTTGCACTTCAAGCCATTATTTCTCATGTCTGAGACAGATAACCATTTGTCTCTTCCTGCGTTCTTTAAAATATTGATAACCCTGTCCATGGCATCTGTTAACTCTTCCGCGGTGAAGTTGCCCTTCGCCTTCATCCGGTCCAGCTCAAGTTTGAAATACACCGTCAGCTTGCCATCTTTCACAGCTTCTTCCCATCCGGGTCTCGATAACGTGCTGTCGATGGAAATGCCTCCATTCACAAGCTGTGCAGTACCTGTAAGATTATTCTCAGTGATCACCCTGGCGATGTAACTAATATCCGGTGTTCGTCCGCCTTGTTGCCCACCAACAACTTGTTCGTCGAGATATCGAACCTTCCAGAGGTCTGCTCGGTTTATGATCACTATCTTTGGCTGGAGTTCATTACCACCCATTATAGGAGAGATGCGTAGCACAGAGTTTGTGGTTTCATCCATCATGATCGAGTTTAATACAGCCCCTGCGTTCTCATCGCCTGCATCACTGGCCGCGTCCCAGTATGGTTGAACAAAGTCCGTATCATGCACGCAAATCACATTATACTGAGCTACATCGAGGCCGCGTGAGACAACCGAATTCTGGTAGAAAATGTTGACATAACCGCCCCGATAATTCCACTGTTGGCCCATCTCTCCTTCCTCCTGCGATGCATGAGCAATACCACCCAGCGATCTCATCAGCATGTCCTGATGCTCTTTTGACCCCACTAGCGCCATTATTGGCCGCCGAGTTTTACTATCTGGATCATCTGCCACTGCCTTCATAATCTTCCTAATCTTCAGTCTTTGGTTCTTCACATGTCCTCGATAAGCATCTTCATCACTGCTGTCGATTGCCACTACAACGTAATTCTTGCGATACTTGAACTCTTGAATCTCAAGTACAACAGCATTGCCTAGTGATTTTCCAAACAGTTCTGCCAGAGTATTTCCAATGATCAGGATCTTGTGGCCCGGTGCCTTTGCGGTGTCTGTCCATCCCATATCAATAACTGGGGTACTGGCATCACCTATTAGATACACCGAACTATATCCGCTTCCTCCGGATGATATCAGGTGCAATGGCTTTTTCGGATATGAATATAGAGCTGTAGAAATTAATTTTTTGATATCATTTTTCGAGTTCGGTTCTAGGATGTGATAGTCGTCAAGCTTCCGGAGTGCTTTTTTCTTTATATCGGGACAAAATTTGCATTCTATTGAAGCAAGCTCATTGGCCATTTGCTCATAGCACTGCTCCGGATCGCATTTGCTACTCATAGTGATATTGATCGACTCATTGATACCTCCTAACGTATCTATTGCCCACAGCAGGGATTTATCCTCTTCTCTGGGTCGATCCTTCTCGCTTATGGCAGTTCTTATCGGAGATACCTGATCGAAGGCTTTGCCCAAACTATTGTCGATTTTATATTCATTTCTCGCCTTTTTGAATCGGAACAGCTCAGCTGACAATGGATAGAAGTGCGCTAGAGTGGGATCTTCATCCAATACAGTCAATGACCTTTGCTGTATGTCCTCTATGAAGTCTACCACGGTAAAACAATAATTGGCGGACTCTTCTGCTAACCTGAGAATGTAGTAAGGGCAGAGGTCATATGGAACTAGATCCTTTATTAAGATCATGTGCTGGAATAATAATTTTGATGCAGTCTCTTTGAGCCCCATGAAACTGTGCTTGTCGTGAGGGCAAAACTCACAATTGGAGCAATTTGGCCGCTCTTTCCGGCACATCCCTTGCCTGTGTTTCCCTTCCAGCCACACGGCACATTGCCCTCCTTCCTTGCGGAATGCTTCGATGGCATGTTCGACTATGGAATGCCTGTGGGTGATGTAGTTCCCTTCTCTAGCTTTTACCAACTGCTTGGCAGCCCAATAGGTCTTTCCTATCCTCGGAGGCCCTTTTATCACAATAATCGGTTCTGTCGGTAGATCCTCCGGCAGCTTATCGACGATGATCCTGTTCTCTATGAGATCGATTTGGCCGGACGATTGACTTCTGGCTGGGATTTTGTAGCCTAATTCTCGTGCTACATCCAGCACCCGCCTAAAAAGCTCTCCTCTAAGACATCCCGGCCCAGCCTCTCCACAAGAGATAAATCCCGATTTTACGGCTAGCCACTCCAGCGGACCGCCGCCAGAGCCACAACGATGGCAATACCAAGTGTTCTTGTCAACGTTTATATGGAAGTTTTTCCCTGTCGTGGAACCGTGCATAGGATGCGAACCGAAGTATTCCATCCCATTTCGTCCCTCTCTCTTCTGTACGTCTCCACCAGGCCAGGCAATATCCTGAATCTTGATCTCGTCACAGAAGGAGGGCATTCGATGTTCATTTGATTTCTCAGGTTTCTGAGTTTTCTGTGCTTTCTGAACTTTCGCTTTTTGCCTCTTCTCGCTTGTTTTTACTCCCGCAATTGCTTCCAGCAGCAGCTTTTTGGAAATTGTGGCAATCTCGCTGTCATCAACCACCTCATATCGGTTGCCATTTGGATGAATGCTTCCTGGGCCCACGACCTGCTGTCCCTTGCACTGGATCTCGCCAAGATGCAATGGCTTGTCTGGGTGCCTGAGATCTCTCAGGTCGGGGTCCAATAATATTTTTTTTAGCCCCCATTCAGGGCAGAGATAGTACCTGTGCGTACCTCCGCCCCCGGTTTGCACAGTAAAGGTCCTGGCAAGCTTCTCGAAAACGCCCAATTCCTGGAGGCGATCTTCGTTATCACTGTCGAAGACAATTAAACCGCCATATCCACACGCGATTCCGTAGTTTTTCCCTGCAGCAATGTGTTCCAGCAATTTTGGGCTGTTGGCAGAATAGTTATTCCTACCTTGCCAGTCGCGTTCAATTGGTATCTTGTTCCTATTTTTCAATAGGACGTATTTCAGTCCATTATGTTTGCTCAGCTGGCAGGGTATTGCTATTCGTTTTGATGGTCGGTCTGAACGCAAATCTTTTATATTTAGAGATTCCATATTAATATCACCTTAAATTAAGTATCAAAAACTCAGGGCGGCAACCCTGAGTGCATTTTTTTATCGATATGCAATCCTTCTGAGATTGATGCTTTCTCGCAGGAAGTTGGATCTTGATCGAGAATCCTGAGAAGATATTGTTTCTCTGGGATATCAGTGTGCAAAATCGCTATCTTTTGATTGATCAGTGGTTTGAGACCTTGTATCAAACTCGGTGGCAGAGCTAGTATGATTTGCCCAATTTGAATATAGAGAATGCTGTCTTGTTCAATGAGTTCATGAAGGATTCCTACTGCTTCTTCGAAGTAGGAGAGGTGATATGGCTTTTTTAAAGAACTTATCATAGTTTATCACTCTCTTCTCCCGATTTTCCCTTGTCTTTCTGGTTTTGCAGATGATTCCTTAGCGCGACTTCAACTTCTGGCTTAAGAGCATTGTAAAGCCTGCCATGTTTTGCTGCTGCAAAGCTCCTGAACTCCAGCAAAAGCTTCTCATCAAGGTTCACAACAAGTGTAGCCATATAGAAACCATTATTAAGGATGAATGTAGTTATATAGATAAAGATAAACCTGACTAAGTAGGTTATATGAAAAAATATAAAAATATCCTTGAGTTCAAAAATAACAAGCTAGTGATTGATTATCTCTTAGTAAGGCCTAGTGAATTCATAAACTACCGCCGAAACTTGAAAGATTATATGAGGCCGCTAACTGGTGAAACTGAAATCACTGAAGCATTAAGAGCACTCAGTAAAGCAGGAATATTATTCGAAAAGCGGATGAAAGATGGAAAGAATTATCGTTTATCAACCAAATCGAAGCCGTTTAAGGAAATTCTTAACGGATACTATATGTCTGACATAAAAACGCTGATTAATTCAAATTATATGAGTTATATGATAGAAAAGAGAGGTATCGTTGAAGTTTTTGATTTAATTAATGATAAGTTAATTGATTTTAACTTCAAAAAAGAAGCGACAACATCATTATTGAATCTGCCTGTCACTAAGAAAGAATACGATGAATTTGCGAGAAATATTCAAATAAACATATCAGAAATAAAACCGCATAAAATGGATCCGAAAAGCACGAAAAATGTTAATCTATCCGAGGAGCTAAATAAAATTCATGAAAACCTATCCTCCAAAAAATTAAAGCATATCGAAATACTTGGATACCTTCAAACAGCTGAAGCCGTTCAATTTTATAGAAAAAATATTCATAAGAGCGTTAAAGAAGGACTCAATAATCTTTATGAAAGGAATGTCATCACTAAAGGTCTAAGAGAATTTTTGGTTTGCGATAACTACTTGAGCCCTTTTACCTCGTATCCTGTCAATGGGACATTGCATCTCCTTATATCTCAACAATTTCAACGCATATATAATTCAGCATATCTGCTTAAAGGTAACAGCCTAGATCTCTTGTCCCAACGCGCAGCAGTAATATATGAATTTTTCCCGGATATTCTCTTTGAACTTTTCAGTTTCGATCCTCCTGAGAAAAAATATATAGAATCCATTACAAAACAGATGATACTTTATTGGAACGTTGCCAGCACTCGTTTTGATTATTGTTATTATTTTGCTGAGAAGTGCGTGCAAGAACCTGGAAATTACCACATAACGAGTGATGGATTTTCGTATAGCATAATCGACCTTGAACGAGACAAACCACTCCTTTCTGACAGTGTTGAAAGAAGCATCCTATGGAAGGGTTCTATTCCACGTACTTTTGTTTACGCAGGGGATCACAAGTTTGATGACGAATTAATGGACAATCCGTTTGATTCCTTAAGACCATGTGTGACCTTTAGCGACCTTGGAATAAGGGATGATGCCATACCTTTTAATGAAATTATGGCAGAGCTTGAATCCAGATTGGCCAAACTCAAGAAAGAAGATGAACGGGAATGATCATATCCCCAATTGCGGCACATGGGCAAGATAGCTCTCCCTTAGCTCCTTTTTATCGATATGGTCATAGATATCTATGGCCTCCTTTCTTACATCGCCGCGAAGCTCCTGAATAAATTCGCGAGGCATTCCTGCGCGCCTGAGATGGGTCGTGAACCAATGGCGACAGCAATGCGGCGAGAAATGATCCTCCATGCGGTCCGAATTTGAATCGTGAAAACCCATGCGTTCAGCAGCTTTGACTACCATATGAGATATCCCGGTGCGTTCTAATCTATCCCCTTTACTGCTCAGGAAAAGGGCCTTAGAGTCATTAGGATTCCTTCCCTCTCGTGCTCTAATCCAGCGCCGAAGGATTATGGCTGTCTCTCCATCGAAGAAGACAGTCCTGTTCGTCCTTTTAGCGGTGGGTTTAAGAGTGATGCTCTGTTCGACGAAATCAACGTCATCCACATCAAGGGCGATAAGCTCTCTCCTTCTTATGCCTGTTTTAGCGAACATGGTTATGATGGCTCGATCTCTTATATCCATAGTTGCATTGATCAGCCGCCCCATTTCCTCTTCTGAAATTAGCTTATGGGTGTGCCCCTCATCACAGTTCTTATAGCGGCGAATGTATCTCTTCCTTACAGCGGCAACGGGGTTTGCAGAAATCAATCCTTCATACAATGCGAATTCATAGAAGCTACTTATTTCTGTGAAATAGTTCTCCAAAGTCTTTTGTGAAACCTTTCTCTCGATGCGCAGATATTCCAACCAATCCCTGAGTACAGATCCCTCCACCTCCAAGAGATCGACTCCCCTCTCTTGAAGAAAGCCGTCAAATATTCTCATGGTCGAAATATATCTCACAGTAGATTCTGGCGTCAGACCTCGGATGAGGCAATCCTTCTGAAAGCTCTCTATTAGCTCTCTTGAGGGGTCTTTGGTCCCTTTTGATGTCTTGCTCCTGCTTCTGCTCATCCTATCCACTTCCAGCCGCGAGGTGTAGAAGTAATCAGATTATAGTTTTCAAGCGCTTCCAGCTCGGAAGATATCCCTCTTACGAGATCTGACTCTTTAGGCTCTATTCCAAGTTTTTCTAATATCCTGTAACTGTCGATGGTCTCATGCTGCTTTAAAAGTGCGATAAGCTCCTTGCTGTATTTTCGAGAACCTTGGAATTCATCGATCAAGAAGGGCTCGCTGCGATAACGTTTAAGCTCTTTTTCATAATTTTCCAAAACTATATTCTTAAGCCTCAGATCATCGGCCATCTTTTTGTTCTCTTCTTTGAGGCGGGATAGCTCTTTGACAATCTCTCCGCGCGGCTTTAGATCAGACTCTTCCGCCAGAGCATTCTCAACGATCTCAATAATGAACTTTGAGAGCGGCACCTTTGCTTTTTCCGCCAGCTCTGACCATCGTGTCTTATCATTTTGAGAAGGGAGGTATAGCCATACATATCTGGATTTGTCGGGCTTGACCACAGGATCACCAAAAGAATAAATGTACTTGATGCTATTTAAAAATTACCCGTAAAATAGCGCTGAGGGTGAGATTTGAACTCACGAGGTGCGATGCACCACTGGTTTGCCCGTTCCGCCCTCCTGGAAAGAGGACGAAAGCTCAAGACCAGCGCCGTAGGCCGCTTGGCTACCTCAGCACGCCCTCATGCTTGGAATCGATAGATCTTAAGCCTGACGATACCCCACCTTTAAAGGCCGGCCCAAAAACCTACACTTTATCTGTCAAATCGACAATCTTTTTTATCTTCAGAGCCAATTTTTCTCGGATGCTCATAAAGAATGTCTCCATACTCCAGTCCGGGCATCTCGTGCCGGGGCAGGATATCAGAACCAAGGAGGGCAAGATCGAGCAGATCGGCCCTGAACTGCAAAAAGAGCGTGGCGATGAGGAGATAGAGGGCAAGGGGAAGCTGGCGATCCCCGGCCTCGTAAACTGCCACACCCACCTGGCCATGAGCCTCCTGCGAGGCTATGCCGACGACATGGAGCTGATGCCGTGGCTGGAGGAGAAGATCTGGCCCCTGGAGGCCAGGTTAACAGAGGAGGATGTCTATTGGGGAGTGAAGCTCGGCTGCCTGGAGCTGATCAGATTCGGCATCACCTGCTACAATGATATGTACTACTTCCCGGATGTGACAGCTCAGGCCACAAAGGAGATGGGGCTGCGGGGTTTTATCTCAGGCGTCGTCTTCGACATGTTGCCCGAGCTATTGTCTCAGGTGGAGCCCTTCATCCAGCGTTGGAAGGACGACGAGCTGATAAGGCCGGCTGTGGGCCCCCACGCCGCTTACACCTGCTCTGAGGAGACCCTTCTCCGGGCAGGAGAGATCGCGGACAGGCACCAGGCTATGGTCCATATGCACATCTCTGAGACCCGGAAGGAGGTGGATGAATTCTTGCTAAGCCGGGGCAAAAGCCCGGTGGAGTATCTGGACTCGCTCGGCCTTTTGAATAGCCGCCTTACGGCCATCCACTGCGTCTGGCTTTCTGAAGAGGACTGTTATCTATTGGAGAAGAGAAAGGCCAATGTAGTCTCATGCACGGCGAGCAACCTGAAGTTAGCCTCGGGCATTGCCCCCCTAAACACCCTGATGAAAGCCGGGGTTAACGTCTGCCTGGGAACGGACAGCGCATGCAGCAATAACAACCTAAGCCTATTTGAGGATATGAAGGTCACGGCCATAGTGCAAAAGAATGCCTACCACACCCCTGCCGCATTCACTGCAGAGCAGATATGGCAGTTCGCCACAGATAACGCCTATCAGGCATTCGGATTGAACAACGGAATATCAGTCGGCGCCAATGCCGACCTGGCCCTGATCGACCTGAAAAAACCCTGGTTTTATCCGCAGTCGAATATCGTATCCCATCTGGTCTACAGCATGGCGGGAGGAGTGGACACCACCATCGTCAACGGACGGGTGCTGATGCAAAACGGCATCATCCCTGGAGAAGAGGAGATCCTGGAAAAAGCGCAGCAGCGATTCATTAGGCTGACATCTGAGGATTAGACCATTTCGTGCAACATAAGTGGGACTTTCTCTTGGCTCTTCGCTGAATTATGCGGGTGAGTTAAGGCAGGGACTATGGTCTTTTGTTCCTCTGCGCCTCTGTGGTTGGGTCAGTGCATGGCGTTTCACCACTGAGGCACAAAAGAAACAGAGAATTTCCGATTCAAGTTCACCCATACCAAATAGCATGGAGGCATAAAGATAGATCCACTGCCAAGCTCACCCGTGCTGAACAGCAAGGAAACCCCATCCTCTGGATCACTCTCCCCACTTCGTCCTCATCCCGCGAAGGGGGGCGAGCCTGCCGCCCTGATGGAAGAGGGCGACGCGGACAGAAATCATAGCTTGGGAGAGAATTCCATCTCACGCCGCCATAGCCCGAGGCGGGATGCCTGCCTGCGCGACTGCCCGGCAATCAGGAAGCTGCTGAACCGCCCCATGGAATGGCAACCTGTCCGAATCAAAATATCAGCCCAAAGAGGCTTCAAGGCCCATAACCTGAATTTGACAGATGCAAAAGCCCCTGGCAAGGCCGGGGTTGGGTTTAAGTATCAACAAATTGATCAAGCAGATCAGTCAAGCTAAGAGAATTCAAGGTGATATTTTGCAGGAGAGCGTGGTCAAGGATCTTGCCTTAGCAGAAGCAGGAGAGAAGCGTATCGAATGGGCCCGCAGGCATATGCCGGTACTGGACAGGATAAAGGAGGAGTTCGAGAAGGAGAAACCCCTGAAGGGCGCTCGCATAGTCGCCTGTCTGCATGTGACTGTGGAGACGGCCAACCTTATCACCACCCTGGTGGCAGGGGGGGCAGAGGTGGCGGTGACGGGCTCCAATCCCCTCTCCACCCAGGACGAAGTGGCTGCAGCCCTGGCCGCCCGGGGCCTCTTCGTCTATGCCTTCCGGGGAGAGAATGAGACTGAGTACTACGACTGCATAAAAAAAGCCCTGGAGCTCAAGCCCAATGTAAGCCTGGACGACGGCGCAGACACCATAGCCATAATCCACAAGGAGCTTCCGGAGCTTGCCGCTCAGATGTTAGGCGGCTGCGAGGAGACCACCACCGGCGTCGTCCGCCTCCGGGCCATGGCCGAAGATAAGGCTCTGCTCTATCCGGTGATAGCGGTCAACGATGCCGAGACCAAGATGATGTTCGATAACCGCTACGGCACTGGACAGAGCACATTGCATGGCATCATGCAGGCCACAAACTTCCTCTTTGCCGGCAAGACGGTGGTCGTATGCGGCTACGGCTGGTGCGGCCGGGGATTTGCCATGAGGGCCAAGGGGTTGGGAGCAAACGTCATCGTCATTGAGATCGAGCCGCGCAAAGCTTTAGAGGCAGCCATGGAC
This sequence comes from Methanosaeta sp. UBA356, assembly GCF_002496465.1. Lineage (NCBI taxonomy): Archaea > Methanobacteriati > Methanobacteriota > Methanomicrobia > Methanotrichales > Methanotrichaceae > Methanothrix > Methanosaeta sp. UBA356. The sequence continues at coordinate 17,408 of NZ_DAKC01000018.1, forward strand.
GGCTACAGGGTCATGCCGCTGGGACAGGCTGCTCCCCTGGGAGACCTGTTCGTCACCCTCACCGGCAACATCAATGTGTTAAGAAAAGAGCACTTCGCCCTTATGAAGGATCAGGCAATCGTCGCCAACAGCGGCCACTTCAATGTGGAGATCGATATCCCTGCCCTGGAGAAGATGGCCGGGGAGAAGAATGAGATACAAAATAACGTCACCGAGTATAAGCTCCCCGACGGCCGCAGGCTTTATCTGCTGGCAGAGGGCCGCCTGATCAACCTGGCTGCGGCCTATGGCCACCCCCCAGAGGTCATGGACATGTCCTTTGCCAACCAGGCGCTCTCAGTGCGCTACATTGTGGAGCAAGGCCGAAGCCTGAAAAAGTCGGTCTACTCTGTTCCTGTGGAGATCGACCGGAGAGTGGCTGAGCTGAAGCTCGCCTCCATGGGCCTGGAGACGGAGAAGCTCACCGCAGAACAGGAGAAGTACCTGCACAGCTGGCAGATGGGAACCTGATGATAAGAGGGGAATGGCTATGGATCTGTTAAGGGAAAATCTGGAGGCCTATCTGAGGAGCCTGTATGGTAAGGGCCTTTCCATCGTATCGGTTCGAAAGCTGGGGGAGACCATTCCCACGGCGGAGGATGTAAAGGGATTCGGATATGGATCGCCCCTGATGGTGGACTATAAGCTCTCGGGCAAAAAGGCATCCTGCGTTCTCTCCACCATGCGGGTGCAGCATGGCTTCGGCCACGACCACTTCTCAGACCGGGCGAGGATCCTAATCTGGCAGAATGCCACATTCGCTAGCCTTCCCAAGCACGTCCGATCTTTGGACGTGGGCTACTTCACCCCGGATGGAAGGCTGGTCTCTGCTGGCGATGCCTGCGAGTATTTCCTCCTCATGGAGAAGATCGAGGGAAAGGAGTACTTCTTCGACCTGGAAAGAGTCAAAGAGGAGGGAGCAACAGACCTGGATCATGATCGGGTCATTGCCCTCTCCAGCTATCTGGCCCAGATCCATGCCACAAAGGAGGATTGCCCGCCCTTATACCAGCGCAAGATCAGAGAGACCGTGGGAGACGGAGAATGCATATTCGGCATCCTGGACGACTATCCCGATAGCAGCACCTTCCTGGATCCCGATGAGCTGCAGGAGATCGAGAAGGTCTGCGTGGAATGGCGCTGGAAGCTTCGCAGCAAAGTCCACCGCTTATCCATGGTCCATGGCGACTTCCATCCCTGGAATATCATGTTCCGGGAAGGCACCGATTTCTCCGTACTCGATCGGAGCCGGGGGGAGTGGGGCGAAGCGGCGGATGACATCACTGCTCTCGCCATGAACTACATTTTCTACTCAGTGCAAAAGAGCCTGCGTTTGACCGGAGACCTCAAGGACCTGTTCGAGCTGTTCTTTGAGAACTACCTGGATAAGACCGGCGACGATGAACTCTTAGAGGTCATAGCCCCATTCTTTGCCTTCCGGGCGACTGTCGTGGCCAGTCCAACCTGGTATCCATTGCTCTCGGACGATGTTCGAAGGGCTCTCTTCAACTTCCTGGAGAACGTTCTGGCAACAGAGCGGTTCAATTATCGGGATGTGAACTCCTATCTGGACTAAAAAAGAATGAAGAGATATGCCTTCGAGCTCTCTGGAGAGCATGAGTCTCTGCCCAGATGTGAGGCTATTGCACTGGTGGAGATCTTCTCCGACCGCTATCGTGAGCAATCCTATCTGGACCAGTGCCTGATAGTCGAGGCCGAGGGCCTGGATGTTCGGGCTTTAGGAGATCGGCTGGCAATGACCCACCGGATCATCGAGGTCATGGCGATATGCGAGGCAGACCTCGAGGATCTTGCCAGATCCGTTGCCCTCCTCTCCCTTCCCGATGAGAGCTACAGGATTCGGGCAAGGAGGATCAAGAACGCTTCTCCCAGGGCGGATGCTGTGGAGCACGAGATAGGAAGGGTGCTCTTGGGAAAAGGCATCCGGGCAGACCTGAAAAGCCCCAATATAGAGCTGAGAGCAGTTATCACAAGCGGCAAGATAATCCTGGGAGTGGAAGTGGCAAGGATAGATCGCAGCTCCTTTGAGGCCCGCCGTCCCCACCTGAAGCCGTTTTTTCATCCCGGAGTCCTCATGCCCCGCATGGCCCGCTCTTTGGTCAATCTAACTCAGATCCGAGCTGGGGAGCGGCTGCTCGACCCGTTTGCCGGAACATGCGGGATTCTGGTTGAGGCCTGTCTGATGGGCATAGAGTGCCTGGGGATAGAGGCTCAAGGCCGGCTGGTGAAGGGGGCAATATGCAACCTGGAGAATATGAATTGCGCCCTGGTATTAGGCGATGCCAAACGCCTTGCTCTGAAGGATGCTTCTATCTACGGTGCAGTGCTCGACATTCCTTATGGAAGGTCTGCCAGGATCCTCGCCTCTTCCAAGGAGGATCTCTTAAAAGAGAGTCTATCGGAGCTATTTCGTGTGATAAGACCTGGCAGACGCATGGTTATCGTAGCCGATGGCCCGATTGACTCCCAGATATCAAATGCCGGATTCAGAGTCATTCAAAGCCATTTGGATAGGGTGCACCGCAGCCTAATCCGCCACATATTCCTCTGCCAGAGGGAAGAAGGCAAAGATAGCATTTAGGATATGCTATCTTGCAGATGCAAGCGAGGAGATATGTCTAGTATATCTCCCTTTGGATCGCTTTCAAGCTCCCCAGCAACTCTTCGCCCTTCTCCGTGGTCTGATAGATCAGATTAGGCTCTCTCTTGGCATTTATCAGACCTCTCTCCATTAGAAGCTTCAAATACGGATCCACCGTTCTGAAGTTGAGATTCGCCTGATATACTATCTTGGTCTTATTTGCTCCCTTGGCACAAACGAGCAATATCTGGGATATAATTAAATCCTTGCTCCGCTTCATCGACTCCCTCCTACACCATTACCTTTTTTTTAAAAAGATTGAGACAAATTTAGCTCAATTTAACTATTTTGTTGTGGCCAGCAACAATTATATGGTCTAAAATAGGATATAAATCTGGTGGATCAATGATATGGTAGATAGATCCGAATCTGATATCAGCAAAAGCATTAATTAATATATAAATAATATAATATATAAAAAGAAATATAATATAATTGCAAATTTTCCCCAAATTTTATATTATATACACTACGGTGGATATTAATACTGATATGAGTCAAGAGATACAATCGTTAATGAGTATTAATTATAAAGTGTTATAAAATGTATTGATAAATTTATAACTTGGTAATTTAAAGAATTAAGCAGAGGTACTAGGCCTCTGCCGCTTCATAATCAGTATCGATGGTATCTTGCAGGCCATCCTCGGTGTGGACGGTGACCATGCGCTCAGAGACATCCTGATCGGATAGGATCTCCAAAAACCTTTTAGTGTAGCCATCTCTCTCCGATGCCTTCTGGCTGTCGAAGATATTCCTGTATTCGGAAATCGTTGAAGGAGCTACGCGAAGGGCTTCGGCCATATCCTTGACCGATCGGTTGGCCTCTGCAAGGCGAATAAACTCGTCTTTATCAAATGGTGGTTTCAGATCTGTCTCCCTGAAGAGGTGAAGCTTTATTCTCGCTCGACTGACGGTTTTATTGAGGGCTCTGTCGCCCAACTGCTCGGCAATCTCAGTATCGCTCAATCCTTTATAGAAAAGTCTTACCACAGAGGATAACTGTTCAGGAGTCAGTTTCGTCTGGATGTTGTATTGCTTTATCATCTCCCTTACTACTCCCAAAAGGGCTTGTTCAATCTCGCCGCTTCCCCGGAGGCTGCCATGCCGGGTAGCCTGCTTTTCCACGACCTTGGTGGTGGCGCCAATCTTGAGTACGAGGTCACGCAACTGATCAGTCCTACCACTCATTTTAGATACTCACCCCTCAACAATCACCTTGGCTAATGGTATAAAGAGATTTCGATTGATTA